>CATIYQ010000079.1 GCA_949739465.1 uncultured Peptococcaceae bacterium
CCGCGCACTTGCTCAATATCCTGACGGGTTACCGGCTGGCGATAAGCGATAATTGCCAATGTTTCCAGGCTGGCTTTAGAGATTTGCTGGGTTTTGGGACGGTACAGCTTCTCAATATAGCTGTGATATTCCGACTTGGTAAGGAGCTGCCAGCCGCCGGCAATCTCCACCAAATTAACGGCTTTCGCCTCATAATCCTGCTGAATATCCAACAATAACGCCGCCACCGTCTCGGCGTCGCTTTCGCAAATAACCGCCAGCTTGTCCACGGTAAGAGGTTCGTTAGAGACAAATAACAACGCTTCCATAATATTTTTCAGTTCCTGAGAAAACAGCACTGTCACTTGAGTTCCTCCTTACCATCAGCTAATTTGCTGTAAATATAAATTTCCTGATAATTGCCGCTTTGCGCTACATCAATTTCCCACTGTTTTAACAGCTCCAACACGGCTAAAAACAGCACGATAACCTCCAGCTTACTGCTATCCCGGCGAATAAAAGAAGTGAAGGTAACACCCTGAGGACTTCTTGCCAAGCCCGCCAGGATTTCTGCCACTTTATCACCAATGGTTACCTGTTCTTTGGCAATGGTATGAACAGGAGGCTGGGCTGAAAATCTGCGGCAGATGTTGGCAAAGGCAAGCTGCAAATCGGCTAACTTCTTGCCTTCCAAAGGGTTTTCCGGTTCAAAAAGAGAAAGGTACAGTTCTTCCATATCCGCTCGGGGATAGAGCAAATTTTGCCTCTGATTCCGCGCTTCTAAGAGATTTGCCATTTCTTTGAAATGCTTATATTCCAGCAAATCCTGAACCAGTTGGCTTCTGGCGTCCAGCTCTAACCCATCGTCTTCATCTTTGGGCGTCTTAGGCAAGAGCATCTTCGCTTTGATTGCAAGCAGATTCGCCGCCATGACCAGAAACTCGCTGGCAATTTCCAAATCCAATTCCTGCATGGCAGTGAGATAGTCCAAATATTGCCGTGTGATTTCCGCAATGGGAATATCATAAATATTGACTTCATTTTTCTCGATTAAATGCAAGAGCAGGTCAAAAGGACCTTCAAACATTGCCAAGTTTAACTGATAATCCATATTAAATATTCATTGCGTCCTTTACCATAGATAAGGTTTTGCCTGCTTCTTTTTTCGCCTTTTCCGCTCCGGCAGCTAAAATCTCTTTTACCAATTCCGGTTTTTCACTGTAATAAGCCCGTTTCTCACGAATGGGCGCAATAAACTCGTCAATTTTTGCTGCCAGCCGCTTTTTACAAGCCACACAACCGGTAGTCCCCGCTTTGCAGTTGGCGCATACATCCGCCGCTTCCTCTTGATTGTAGAAAGTATGATAGGTATAAACAGTGCATTTAGACGGGTCGCCGGGGTCGTCTTTATGAATCCGCCCCGGGTCTGTTACCATTTGTTTTACCTTGTCCATAATATCGGCAGTAGACGCATTAAGGGCAATATCGTTACCATAACTCTTGCTCATTTTCCGGTTGTCAATGCCCGGGAGCAATTTAATTTTCGCCAACTTCGCCTGAGGCTCTACCAAAACATCCGTTTCATATAAGTGATTAAACCGCCGCACGATTTCCCGCGCCAGCTCTAAGTGAGGCAATTGGTCTTCCCCTACAGGAACATCTGTGGCGCGATAGACCAGAATGTCTGACGCCATCAGCACCGGATAACCTAAAAAGCCATAAGCGGCAATATCTTTGCCAGCCAAACCAAATTGATAAATCTGTTCCTTATAAGTAGGCACCCGCTCTAACCAAGAAATCGGCGTAATCATAGAGAGCAGCAAGTGCAGCTCTGCATGCTCCTTCACATGAGACTGGATAAAAATAGCGCTTTTTTCCGGGTCTAATCCCACGCTAAGCCAATCTAACGCCATACTGTGGATATTTTCTTGTAATGCTTTCGTATTATCAAATCCGGTAGTCAGAGCGTGCCAATCTACAATGCCAAAAAAGCAATTATATTCTTCCTGCATTTTTACCCAGTTTTCTAACACACTGTAATGCCCCAGATGTAATTTCCCCGTAGGACGCATACCACTGAAGGTGTTTGGTTTTGTCATTTCTATGTTCCTCCTCTTATGCCATTATCCGAATAATTTATTGTATCATATTTTTATTGTTTTCACTATTGCCAAAGATGCCCCATGCCCACCAAAATAAATTCCAAATGCATCAACGCGTCGGCAATGGGGACTAAAATCTTATCCGTCAAATCGGTTACAATCAAAATCAATAAAATCAACGGTCCGTATTGTTCAAAGCGATAGACGCCTTGGGCGAAGCTATCGCTGCCAAAGCCGGCCAATATTTTTGAACCATCCAAGGGCGGCACAGGCAATAGATTGAAAATGCCCAAATACAAATTTGTCGTCACCATCTGACTGAAAAACTTCATGAGATATTCGCTGTCAACCCCGCCAAAAGCAATCCATTTCCAACCCCAAAGACTAAGATAAGAAAGGATAAAGTTCATCACAGGTCCAGCAAGTGCTACCAGCATCATAGCGCGCCGCCGATTCCCCTGAAAATAAAATGGATTGACCGGCACCGGCTTTGCCCAGCCAAAATTAGCGATTAAGAGCATCAGCGTGCCGATAGGGTCTAAATGTTTGATTGGGTTTAAGGTAAGTCGACCTTGGTCTTTTGCCGTTGGGTCGCCTAGTTTATAAGCAATAAAACCGTGGGCAAGCTCGTGAAACGTCAGTGAGATTAAAATAACGGGAATCCCATATAACAGCCAGGTAGGGTCGTCAAACAATCTTGACATTTTATAACACCCTTTCTTTTTCTCGAAAAGTCTTTCTTATTATCATACCAGATAACTTCCGCTTTGACTATTGCTTTATAAGATTTTTGCAAAATAAAAAGAAGTCCCTTGGGACTTCCCTTTACTTTTGTTCTTTTTTCTTTTTTGGGGAATCGTCTGCTTGATTAGATTGCTCCGCATTTTTCTCTTTCTCGCTAAAGATTTCATGGAGCTTGGATTTTACCACAATGCCGCTTTTTTCCTCCCCGGTGGACACTGCCACAGCGTCTTTCTCCACCCGATCGGGATTTTGAGCCACACTCCCCGCCCGGTCTACAAAACACAAGGGCGGGAACAGCACACACCACCAGTTTTTCCCCTCGCCTTCTCCTAGCACCACCCGAAGGGCAGTATATTCCCCGCCAGGCAGAGCAAATTCACCGTAACTTTTGGTAGGAAACTGAAACTCGCCCAGCTCCGCTTTGGCTGTGTAGTCAGTGTATTCTCCTAAAATACCATTAGCAATAGATTCAATACGGGGCAAGTTTTCCCGGACGACTTGCTCCGCCTCTGCCGCGCTTTCCACACTACCTAAAGTATCTCCCATTTCTCGGATGATTTCATCCCGAATGAGGAGCTTTACCTGCTGGTCAAAAATATCGTCGCTATTGGCAATAATGTGCAGACGTATGAGTCCGTTATCAGAGAAAACCGTTTTTTCATATTGATAATAAGCCGTGCCAAACCAACCGACTGCCACCATTAAGCAGCAAATAAAAAATTTCTTCATAAGATTACACTCCCCCGTTTTCTGCCTAAACATATTTTTTTAGGCTGTACAGCGCGCCTTTTTCCAGCCGTGATACTTGAGCTTGAGAAATACCAATTTCCTCTGCCACTTCCATTTGGGTTTTCCCGGCAAAAAATCGCAGATTAACAATTTTCCGCTCCCGCTCCGAGAGCTTACTAAGGGCTTCTTTGATGCTTAAATCCTGAAGCCAGTTGGCGTCGCTGTTTTTTTCATCGCCGATTTGGTCCATAACATAGATAGGGTCACCGCCGTCATTGTAAATCGGCTCAAATAAAGAGACAGGGTCTTGAATGGCTTCTAATGCTACCACAATATCTTCTAATGGTAAATCCATAGCTTTGGCAATTTCCGGAAGAGACGGCTCTCTGTCCAGCTTTGCCGCCAGCTCGTCTCGGACCTGCAATGCCTTATATGCCAAATCCCGCATGGAACGACTGACGCGAATGTGATTGTTGTCCCTCAAATAACGGCGAATTTCTCCGATAATCATCGGTACGGCATAACTGGAAAATTTTACTTCATGGCTTAAATCAAAGTTATCCACGGCTTTAATCAGCCCCACGCAGCCAATCTGAAAAAGGTCGTCCATATTTTCCCCACGATTGCGAAAACGTTGCACCACACTGAGCACCAACCGTAAATTACCGCTGACGATAGTTTCCCTTGCAGCTTCATTGCCATCTCTCAACTCGCTAAAGAGTTGCCGCATTTCTTCGTGTTTCAAAACAGGTAATTTGGAAGTATTGACACCGCATAAATCAACTTTTTGCATTCTTTTTCCTCCCCTGGTTTTGCAACCTTCTATTTGCATTATTGCCGCCGCAAAGATGAAATATACTGGAGAGAAAGGAAAGAAGTTTTGCCAAATCCTGACAAATATGCCTTAAAATCGGGGAAAAATAACAAATGAAAAACAGATTTTCCGAGAATTTTTCGAGATTTTCCGAAAATCTGCTTTTTTAGCGTTGCTTTTTCTATAGACTCTCCTATATAATATTGATTTACAAAGACAAAAAAATTAAGGAGGAGATATGATGAACAAAAAATGGTTTATTATCTTGGCAGCCGTAGGTATTCACATCTCAATTGGTTCTGTATACGCTTGGTCTGTATTCACCACCCCGATTATGGAGTATTTCGGCTGTTCACTGGAAGCCGTTCAGTTCGCATTTAGTCTGGCTATTCTGTTCTTAGGCTTTTCTGCTTCTTACCTGGGTAAATATGTAGAAAAATACGGTTCTAAAAAAGCCGGACTTATCTCCACTTTTTGCTATACCGTTGGTTTATTGGGCACAGGTCTTGCCATCCAGATGAAAAGTATTCCCCTGCTTTATCTTTTCTATGGCGTTATCGGCGGCATCGGTTTGGGCGTGGGCTACATTACCCCTGTCAGCACCACGGTCAAATGGTTTCCTAATAACCGGGGTTTCGCCACTGGCTGCGCTATCATGGGTTTTGGCTTTGCAGCGTTCATTGCAAGTCCTGCTATTCAGAAGTTGATTGATACCATTCCACTGCCGCTGGTACCGGTGATTCTCGCTGTGGTTTATTGTGTAATTATGCTAGCGTCTTCTCTCACCTTTTCCCTGCCACCGGTAGAAGAAGGCTCTCAGGAAAAAGCCATTATGACCAGCGGCTATACGGCAAAAGAAGCGGTAAAAACCTGGCAATTCCCCGCTCTTTGGACGCTGTTCTTTATTAACATTTTCTGTGGTATCGCCATTGTATCTATCGCTTCGCCTATGGCACAAGAAATGGCAGGCATGACCGCAGTGCAGGCTGCCGCTATGGTAGCAATCGTCGGCTTATTTAACGGCGCAGGTCGGATTCTCTGGTCTTCTTTCTCCGACTTTTTCGGTAGAGCGAATACTTACATTTTATTCTTTGTCATTGAAATCATCGGGTACTATCTTTTGGTTTCTCTCACTGGTAATGCATTTGTCGCTATGATTTATTTATTAGTTACCTGCTATGGCGGTGGGTTTTCCTGTATGCCGGCATACTTAAGCGATATTTTTGGCGTGAAACAGCTTAGTATGATTCATGGGCATATTTTGACAGCTTGGGGCATTGCCGGGTTATTCTCTCCCATGTTCATTGCCTACACCAAGGAAGCATTCGGCGGCTATACCGTAGCGCTCTATACCTTCACCGGTATGTTTGTTATTGCACTGGCGCTGTCTCTCCTCTTGCGGTTCAAATCCCGCTTCGACTATGCGCCCAAGAAAAAGAAAACAGCCTAAAAAACAAACCATAAATCATAACATAAAAAATGGAATGAGTAGATTCACTCATTCCATTTTTCTTATTTCTTTATGTAACCGCTTAATAATTCGTTTTTCTAAGCGGGAGATGTAAGACTGGGAAATACCTAAAAGCTCCGCTACCTCTTTCTGGGTTTTCTCTGTATAACCGTTTAACCCAAACCGCAAAAACATAATCCGCTTTTCTCTGCCGTTAAGCTTTTCCATGGCCAAATTTAAGAGCTTTTTATCCACTTCTTCTTCAATCTCTTTGTAAATAATATCGCTGTCCGTCCCCAATACGTCGGAGAGCAGCAGCTCGTTACCGTCCCAATCCGTATTTAACGGCTCGTCAAAGGAAATCTCTGTCTTCAGCTTGTTACTTCTCCGCAAATGCATCAATATTTCATTTTCGATACAACGGGAGGCATAGGTAGCCAGTTTGATTTTCTTTAAAGGGTCAAAGGTATTCACCGCTTTGATTAAGCCAATGGTGCCGATAGAAATTAAATCCTCTACGCCCACGTTGGTGTTTTCAAATTTGCGAGCAATATACACCACCAACCGCAAGTTTCGCTCAATGAGCGTTTCCCGCACCGTTTTATCTCCTTCGGCAAGTTTTCCCAAAAGAGCTTGTTCCTCTTCTGCAGAAAGGGGCGGCGGCAACGCTTCCCCACTGCCCACATAATAGATACCACCAGGACGTGCCGTTTTTCTTCCAACGCGAAGATGCAAATACCAATTAACAAACAGCTGTTTCCAGCGACTTAATATTTTCTGATACCATTGCCACCTCATAACGATACAACCTCCCTTAAGCTATCTTCCATGGCTAATATATCCGTATTGGCAATGCCTTGATATCCCCTATTACCAAGAGAGTATGGACTAACGGCAATCATCACATCACCTGTTACCACCTGATCTTTGCCGTGAATAACGATTTTATCCGGTTGGAATCCTAAAAGCATGCCATGCTGTTTGCCCAAAGACTGAAAGGGAATGAGCTTTAACCGCTTCATCCATTCCCGGTCTTTGCAGGCCGTGAGAATTTCCGTTACATCAGAACCAATGTATTGTTCTACCAACGCCTGCATATGAAAGGGTAATAAATTTTTTATCACCCTATATTCTAAAACCATAACAGGAGACTTGGTCAGCGGCTCTTGAAGTTCGTTACCTGTATCCAGAAGAACGGTCAACCGCGCCCGCTTGCTGTTCAGATAAATATCTACCGGCGCCAGGAAGTTTTGCCGATGCCAATTTTTCCGCACATAGCGAATACCCATAAAACCAAGACCAATGCCGCAAACAGCAGCAAAAATCAATACCCCCCAGGGAAGTCCGGTCAAGGCGCCCGCCCCTGCCATAACAGGAATATGCCGTTCCAGGAGAATGCTGCCCCCCAACGCCGCCCCGCCCATAGCAAAACCAATCACATAAAAATACGTCACGCATTGCAGAAGACGTTTCCACCCCATAGGGCCAAAAGCAACCAAAAGCAAAAGCAGCGGAAAGGACAATTTATAATAGATAAGATATGCCCCTGCCCAATCTGGAATCAACAGTCCTACGCCATAGATAGCGCCAATAAAGGCCGCCGCGCATAATCGCATCAAATTTGTGCTGTATTTGCCAAACCGAGCTGTTGTCCATAATAAAAGAAAATCCATGACAAAATTAACCAGGAACAATACGTCACCATAGACGACTATTTGCTGCATCGTCCTTCCCTCCTCTTTCGCCCTTTTGAAATCTGTATCTTATCTATATGTTTTTGTTCGCTCTCTCATAACTGAAATCACAATAGCATTATAAAAAATTTATTTTAAAAAGACGGTCGGAATGAGCAGAAGAATTTTTTTATTTTTCGTCAAGAAATCGTTGCCATAAAAAAATAGCTACTTTATGAAATATTTTTCACAAAGCAGCTATAAAAAGGATTTACATTTCATTTCTCTGTTACAATTCAGAAGATTCCGTCTCTTGTTTCTCTCGTTTTTCTTTCTGTCTGCGGGAAAGAATTCCTCCGATACGTCCGGATTCTGCCGCCGAAAGTCCGGGCCAGCCTTCTCTTTCCACCTTTTCCCAAAGACCCAATTCCTTGGCAATTTCCATTTTCATGTCATCCCAGGATTCTGACCGCTTCTTCATTTGGCTTTTTTTAGAGCGTTTTACCGTTTCCACCATACCATCACCTCTGGTTACAGTATGCCCGCCCAACACCAAACTTATACCCCGAGGCATTGCTTCTTTACCATGTTACAATGGTCGTCCAATATCATCAGATGGATGCTGCCCTGACCCATTGCCTGCAAATCCCGCTGCAAGAATGTCCATGCACTCACCGAACATCGTATTTGCAAAGACACCGTATCTGTATAAGAAACATTGATTTGCTCACATTCGTATTCGTTACATTTCCGCTGAATCGCGTCTAAACAGTCATAGGGAAAGGACAAAGCGACTTCAACACCTGCCACCACCTCCGCCTGTCCTGCCGCGTCCATAGCAAGAGCAGCGCATTTGGAATAGGCCCGCACCAATCCGCCCGTTCCCAAAAGAGTTCCGCCAAAATACCGCACCACAATGACCAGGGTATCATGAAGTCCCTCTTGCTTTAAAAGCTCTAAAATAGGACGCCCTGCAGTTCCCGACGGTTCGCCGTCATCCGTCGAACGCATTTTTTCGTCTTGTGCGCCGATTTGATAAGCATAGACGACATGAGTGGCGTCATGATATTTTTTTTCATATTGATTAATCAACGCCTGAGCTTCCGTCTCATCTGCCACAGGATAACAAAAGCCTAGAAACTTTGATTTTTTATCCACATATTCACTTGTCCCTAAAGCCGCTGCTTTTCTGTAGCCTGTCGTTACCATATCGCACCCCATATTTTCATCAACGGATATTGTTTCTTACCACAAAAATAGATATAATAGAAATAATTATTTTTTATTTATTTTATCATATAAGGAGTTGCTATGGGAATTTTTTTTAAAAGTAAGAAACAACAAGAAGCTGAAAAAATCGGTCCGGGCTTGCTGGCAACAGCCCAAGAATGCGCAAACCTGGTCAATACCACGGCGAACCCAGAAACATTTTTTTCAAATTACGAGAAAATGATAGATAGCCTCATTTCCCTTACTAAAATCCAATATTCCCTGAAGATTAAGGGACAACTTCCTTCAGATATTCTTCGCAACATTCAAGATAAAAAGCCCTTTACCATAGAGGAGTTTTTGGAACGGTATTACCAGAAAACAAAAGAAAAGCTGGCAAAGCAAACAGACTTCTTCCGGCAGGAAAAAATAGTAAAACGGTTTGAAGAGGAATTATTGCCTTACCGTCACCATTTTGCAGAACGAAACAAAAAACAGCTGCAAACTTATAGTAAGGAACTTTCCCAACAATTCAAAATAACAATGACAGAAAAGGAAAATTAATCCGATGTCAAGAAAAAAACAAACTACCTCCTTCTTATCCCTGCTGCTTTTGCTTATTGCGGCTTTCAGTTACTTCTTCCCTCAATATCAGCAAACACACAACCCCTCCCACGCTTTGGCAGACGGCTCTTTTCGCGTCGTCAGAGTGGTAGACGGCGATACCATCGTCATTGATTATAACGGCACACAGGAAAAAGTCCGTCTCATTGGCGTAGATACACCAGAAAGTGTTCACAGTGACGCCAGCAAAAACACACCTTATGGCAAAATCGCCAGCGATTATACGAAAAAACAACTAACAGGGAAAACAGTAGAACTAGAATTTGACGTCCAAGAACGTGATAAATACGGCAGACTCCTTGCCTACGTTTACCTAGACGGTAAGATGTATAATAAAACTCTTTTAGAAGAAGGACATGCAAAGGTTGCCACCTTTCCCCCTAATGTAAAATATGTGGAAGAATTTCAGCAAATAGAAAAACAAGCCCAGATAGCGCAAGTCGGTATGTGGGAAGGCTACGTATTAAAAACAGATGGTGCCATTCTTGCCAATAAAAACTCTCAAAAATATCACTTGGCAGACTGCCAAGGCGCAAAGAAAATCAGCGAACGCAACCGCGTATGGTTTGATACTGAAACAGAGGCAACAGCACAAGGCTACAGTCCTTGTTCTATTTGCCTGCCATAAAAAAAGAAACTGTCAGGAAAAATAATGTTGACAGTTTCTTTATTCTATTTTAAAATGAATTCATTGTCGGGATGTGGCTCAGTTTGGTAGAGCGCTGCGTTCGGGACGCAGAAGTCGCAGGTTCAAATCCTGTCATCCCGACCAAACAAAGGCATACCGCAAGGTGTGCTTTTTCACATGGGCCTGTAGCGCAGTTGGGAGCGCATCACATTCGCATTGTGGGGGTCGTCGGTTCGAATCCGATCAGGTCCACCATTTCAAAAAAGAGATTGCATTGATTGCAATCTCTTTTTCTGCTTTTCAGATTAGTACCGGACCTATTTGTTATCCCCATCCAGGCTGTTTTTCACAGCGTTTTTGCCGTCTTGCAGCATTTCTTTTTCATCACGTACCATATCTTTTCCGGTATTTTTCACGTCATTGACAACATTTTTACCACCATCCACCATATCGTCTACTACGTCTTTGCCGCCTTCTACCATGTCATCCACTACATCTTTGCCATCTTCCAGCATTTCATCGATGACATTGTCTCCGCCACCGTTATTTACTTTGCCATCTTGCTCGTCAATGTTTTGCTGTAAGGCAGCCTCTACCTTTAGCTCTTCCGTAAAAGATACGGTTCCCAGCGTTAAAGCATTGCCGCCGGCTGTCAATTTCACTCGGTCAATACCATCCAATCGTGTTAAGGTAGCAACAATAGCATCAGCCGTAATTTGGGGCTCCATGACCGTAGCATCAAACTTGCTTAAGCTATCACCAGCAATATCTACTGTTGCCAAACCATTTTCCACCTTTACACCGGTGATTTTAGTCTCCATTGGCAGGATAGCAGAACCTCTACTTTCGGTAGGACCTTTTACCAATTCGGTCATTAAAAGGGTTGCCTTCCCTTCTACGCTGTTATCAGCCTGGGTCGGAATGCTTCGTTCTTCCTTGATAAGAGCATGTTTATCCCGCTCGCCGAAATACAAGACAACGGTTTCTGTGGTCATCATATCCTGATCATCTCTGTCATTGTCCTTATTGTCGTCAGCGCCACAACCTGCTAACATAAAAATACCCAGGATTAAACAAAGCACCCAAGTCAATTTTTTCATAAATAAACTCCTCCCTTTATTTGCATCTTGCAATAAAATGCTTCAGCCTTAGTATGCAAAGAAAAGGACGTTTTATACAAAAATTTAATCTAAGTTGGGAAAACCTTGCTGACGAAGAGCTTCATAGAGTACGATAGCAGCAGAATTGGATAAATTCAAAGAACGAATATCCTTGCCCATAGGGATACGAATACGTGTGTCGGCATATGCGTCGTGGATTTCCTGAGCAAGCCCGGCTGTCTCCTTGCCAAAAACCAAGAAATCATCTTTTTCGTATTTTATATCAGCATAGTTTTTCGTGCCCTTGGTGGTCAGCAAATAAAATTTTCCTTGAGGATATTTTTCCGTCAACTCCCAAAAACTATCATATAAATAAATATCCAGCTTATCCCAATAGTCCAGCCCGGCCCGTTTTAAATGTTTATCGTCAATGGAAAATCCCAACGGTTTTATTAAATGCAGACTGGTACCGGTCACCGCGCAAGTACGAGCAATATTCCCGGTGTTAGCAGGGATTTCCGGTTCTACTAAAACGATGTGCATATCTAGTCTCCTTTTTGCATGCAATGATAATCTTTTACATCGTTTTATTGTATTGCCTTGGAAGAAAAATAGCAATGGCTATTTTCTTTTTCCTATTCCAAATATTCGTCCAGGCTTTCTAAAGCGGAGAAAAGCACTTTTTCATCGGCAAAATCAATACCGCCGGATTCCAGCTGCTGTTGCCAATTTTCCGGCAGCATTTCCTCTCCATAGTCCAAATCAAACAATAACTCGCCCTTGGCGCCCACAGGTCCTGTATATACACTGAGTTTACTGCCGTTTTTGCGAATACTGCGCTTTTCCATATCATCAGGGCAGAGGGTATTTTCCTCCCGATAGAGCCACCAACTGTTTTCTTCTTGAGGCGTCACTTGCCAGCCCTGCTTTTCCAGGTCATTAACGTTCAGTCCCACATAAAGTCGGTCTTCGTTGACTTCCGTCACCAAATGGTCGCATTGGGCATAGAAAATCCGCTCCTCGACTATGTCATCGGCAGCGATGATTTTCTCTGTAATTTTTTGCTCTGTCTCCAGCTCATTGCCGTTCTCTCGTTGAAAAAAAAGCACGATGCTGGTAATAAGGAAAGAGCCCAGAAAAACACCTACCGCCAACAGCCAAAATCCTTTTTTTCCAAAACGAGACTCTTCCTTAGGAAAGGAAAGCATTTGTTCATCTTCATTGATTACTTGCTCTTGGCGCAAGTTCCGTTCTTGTTCCATATTGATTGCCTCATTTTCGTTATTTTTCTTTTTTCCTTAGTATGAAGCAATCTGGAAAAATTTATACAAAAAAGCCTATGGCGCAAACCATAGGCTTTTCTGACTTCTGAAAATATCAAATATCAAATTAGTCCAACTGTTCCATGATTTCATCAGGAATGTCAAAGTTGGAATAAACGTCCTGCACATCATCGTTATCTTCCAACGCTTCGATTAAACGGAGCATAGTTTGGGCTTGTCCCACTTCCGTGATTGCCACAGTGTTTTGGGGAATCATAGCGATTTCCGCAGAGATTGGTTCGATGCCCGCTTCCACAAAAGCGTTGCGTACTGCTTCCAATGCGTCAGGAGAGGTGATGATTTCCCCTTCTTCACCGTCAGAACTAAAGTCGTCAGCCCCGGCGTCCAGAGCCAACATCATCATTTCATCTTCATCTTTACCTTCCATGTTGATGACCATTCTGCCCTTACGGTCAAACATCCAGTTTACACAGCCCGTTTCCCCTAAGCTGCCGCCGTTACGGGAGAAAATATAACGAATTTCACTGGCAGTACGGTTACGATTGTCAGTCAAAATATCACACAACACCGCTACCCCTGCCGGACCATAGCCTTCGTATACTAAGTTTTCAAAAGAATTAGCTTCACTGTTGCCCGCCGCTTTTTGGATTGACCGTTGAATGTTGTCATTGGGCATATTATTGGCTTTGGCTTTTTGGATAATCAATTTCAGGCGGAAGTTGTTATCAGGGTCAGGACCACCGCCGGTTCTCACTGCCACAAAGATTTCCTTGGAAATTTTTGTGAAAATTTTACCCCTTGCTTCGTCATTTTTACCTTTTTTACGTTTAATGGTAGCCCACTTGGAATGACCGGACATAAACATACCTCCTAAAAAACTCTTTTATCTTCCTGAATCACCAAGAAAAACAGGTTATTCATAAAATCTAATACATACTTCATTATTGTATCAAAAAAGTTTTTTTAAGTAAATAGCTTTGTCCAAATCCCCTATTTTCCCGTTAAGACGCCGCCGGAAAGCAGCCCGGAAAAGCCTGCGCCCACATCACCCATTTGATTACCGCTCATATTAAAATAAGTGCTGGGAATATCGCCAATGATAATACTTTCGCAAACAGGCGCTCCGCTTGATACCACCATTTCCTCGCCATAAAAAGGTATTAATACCTTTACCGCCACCGTTACTTCTACGGAAACACGATGCTTGATTTGGTTAATCCCCGCCTGAATAAACTCATCGGATAAATTTACGTCAATCTGCCCAATGGGAAACACCTTAATGGGAATATCCGGTCCGGTAGCTGCAAACAATCGGCTGCCCAGAACGGTGCCTAACGGCACGTCAATCTCTTCTGTTGCCATATGGCGCATAGAATTTTCCACATCTAAGAAGACATTGGAAGAAATCGTGTTAATCATACCGTAATTAGGCGCCATTAAGACAATTTTCCCCGCATCATCCCGATAGATTTCCATCACGTCTTCATAATGCAAGTCAGACGCCACCTGTCGAGCAATCGATTCCTGTATAATTTTAATCACTGCCGTTTGGGCTTTTTCTTTGGCCACCGCCTCTACCAAAGGGCTGATTTTCATCTCCAGCCAAAAGAGCCCACCGCCGCTGATTAGTAATAACAGCAGAATGAACAATCCAATGCTATGCCTGCCCCTGCTGCGATACATATCCGCCATACCGACACCCCCACCGCCTACTATATGCACCCAACAGTCAAAAGGTGTCACTTTACAGCAAAAATCTTCTTTTGAGAACTTTTTTTCTTGTGCTTCGTCTAATAAACAGCAAGAAAGATAATATTAAGATAACATAAAGAAAAATCCTTGCTTTCTTCAGAAAAGTAAATGTGCTATAATGTATAATATCTATAGGCTATTTTCTCTTAAAAGAAAAGTATCATAGCCTTACAGGAGGTAACTATTTTATGGTTAAGAAAAAAAGGCGCCGCCTCAAGGTTCTTCCAACTATTCTGGCAGCCTTCTTTATTACATTTCTCATCTGCTCCGGCATTGTCCTTGCTATGGTCATCTCCATTGCCAACGAACTGCCTCAATGGAACGCAGAAGACTTTGCTAATGCCCAAACCAGTTTCTTATATGATAAAGACGGCAAACTTTATACCAATTTATATATTGAAGACCGCACCACCGTCACACTGGACCAAGTGCCGGATTTCTTTATTGACACCATTCTCGCCAGTGAAGATACCCGTTTTTACAAACACTTCGGTATTGACGTAGTACGTATTTTCGGGGCGTTGAAATACGACATTCTCCATATGAGTACCGGGCAAGGTGCCAGCACCATCACCATGCAGCTAGCCCGTAATGCCATTCTGGAAAACCAGGACAAAAAGTTGGAACGGAAAATCAAGGAAGCACTCCTTGCCATTCAAATCGAAAAAAATTACAGTAAAGATGAAATTCTCTACTACTATATTAACGAAATTTATTTAGGACCAAGAGTTTACGGTATCCAAGCAGCTTGCCAATATTATTTTGGTAAAGATGTGCAAGACGTTACCCTGGGAGAAGCAGCGATGATTGTCGGCGTATTCCGAAATGCCAGCTACTACTCTCCTTATAAAAACTATGACCGCGCCGTCGGTGTAAGAGACAGAGTATTGGACGCTTTGGTAAAATACAAACCGGAGTATAAAGAACAAGTAGCAGCGGCAAAACTGGAAACATTAACCGTGTCAGAAGAAGCACCCAGCAAAGATACCAGCTATAACCATCCTTGGTTTACCGACTATGTTATCGACGAAACAGAAGATATTTTAGCCAATCTCGGTCTAGAGAGGGGTTTGGTTTATAACGGCGGTTTACGGATTTATACAACCCTTGATTCTACTGTCCAGACTGCAATGGAAAGCGCCTATGCAAATCCTGATAACTTCCCTAAGAGTAACAGTGATAATCCCATCCAAAGCGCTATGGTGGTTATGGACCCCCATACGGGACAAATCAGAGGCTTAATCGGCGGACGCGAATATCTCACCAAGCGGGGCTTAAACCGCGCCACCGGTATGAAACGGCAGCCGGGGTCTTCCTTCAAACCTGTCGTCGTTTACGGTCCTGCCATTGAAAATGGCTACGGCACCGGCAGCGTAATGGACGACTGCCCTACCACCTTCGGCAAAAGCTATTCGCCTTCCAACCAAGACGGCAGTTGGAGCGGTATTGTTACCATGCGGGCAGCCCTTGCCAAGTCCATGAATATGCCAGCGGTAAAATTCCTTCAAGCCATTGGCGTAGATACCGGCTATGATTTTGCTACCAATTTAGGCATTGAATTAGACAGCAAAAATGACCGCGGTCTCTCCATCGGTTTAGGCGGCTTAACCCAAGGTATCTCTCCACTGGCTCTGGCTAACGCCTATTGCGCTTTTGACAATGAGGGGATTTTCATCAAACACCACGTTATCACCAAAATTGAAGATGCCAAAGGACAGGTCATCTACACGGCAACGCCGGAAAAACGAGACGCCATGTCTCCGGAAACCGCCTATATGGTTACCAGCATGATGCAGACCGTTACCGAATCCGGGACAGGTACTAACGCCAGAATGAACCGTCCTGTTGCAGCAAAAACCGGTACTACTCAGTTGCCGGATTCCTTCGGTAACATCAAAGGGAATAAAGACGCTTGGTTTGCTGCATTTACTCCTGAACTGGTAGGCGTTGTTTGGATGGGCTACGACGCCGACTTCGATGAAAACGGCAATCCTCAATACCTAAGACAAGTTTACGGCGGCAAATACCCCGC
>CATIYQ010000080.1 GCA_949739465.1 uncultured Peptococcaceae bacterium
GAACCGCTTTTTAAAACTATGAAAAAGAAGAAAATCTCATCTTATCGACTAAAAAAGAAGGGTTTTCCTCATTCCAACTATTATGCCATAAAGAAGGGAAAAGGCATTACAACGCATACCATTGACCAGTTATGTGAAATCCTTGATTGTGAAGTATCTGACGTTATTCAGCATATTAAAGAAAAAAAAGTAGAAAATGATTAAAAAGGGACTGCAATTGCAGTCCCTTTAAGATTTTTCTAAAGTTATCGGGGAGTCGCCACCTGTTTGCCGAGGGGAGTACTAGGTAGTGGCGAGGTTCTTACTAGGGCAACCAGGCGGCATTTTTGGTTCTTTTTGTAAAAGAACAAGTGAAACAAGCCCAAAGTAAGGCATTGCACTTGCCCAACACATAACAAGCAGTAAGTAACCAGCTGCCCTTCCCCGCAAACTTCTTTAAGAAAAGGACTGCAATTTCTTGCAGTCCTTTTTATTATGTATATTCAGATAATCTGCCGCTGTAATTGCTGTACCTGATAAAGATAAGTTTTGCGGGCATATTGCTTTAAGTCTCCGCAGTAGATGACTTGGGCAGGCAACCCTAAGAAGTCCTGGGGACGAATGAGGGAAATGGGTTTCTCAAAGGAATAAACCTCCGCCTCTTCCAGCACATTTGCCACAAACTTGGAACAGGTATAACGGTTTTTCCTGGTGAGCGGTACGTCGATGATGTGACCTAACAGCCCAATCATATCATAGTGAAATTGGGATTTATGGTTGTTAAAGTAGAGGATTTGTTCTGCCGCGCGGTTATATTGTTCCTTGCTCACTTCCAGCTGTAAGATAGCGCCGGGGAGGGTCTTATTCCGCGCGTAAAAGCCACGGCGTAACTTCTCCTGCTTAAAGCCGCCCCAAAAGGGGTAGGGAGAAAATACCCGACTAAAGCTGAACATGTGCTCTAAGTTTCTGTCCAAAGAAACAGAGGCGTGGGTAAATTGGTCGCGGGTCACCATATTGATAAGCTTACTTACCACAGAGCTGCTGTTGGTCAGCACCACATATAGATAATATGTCTCCTGCGGATAATAAGAGATATTTGCCATGTAGAAAACCTCCGAGGTATTTCACGACCTTCTGTCGCTTTTTGTCACATTAGCTTATATTTTATCAAAAATTATCCTAATAGTAAAATGGAATATTTGAAAAACATGGAAAAAGTTAGAAAAAATAAAAGATTCCTCTCGAAAGAAGAGAAATCTTTTGGTTACGGTTATTCGTCTGTATGGATATGGTCCAATTGTTCTCGCAGACGGTTCACTTCTGTGAGGATTTCTTGGAGGGTTTCCTTTTCCTGCCGCTCTTGCAGGTGGTGATGTATGGTTTGCTCCGTCTTGATGAGTAGGTCTTTGACGTCTGCCAGCAGATGAAGGGTGACCTTTGCCCTGAGACCGCATAGCCGATAGAGCGCCAATGCCGTCAGCAAAAGAAAAGCGGTGGTGAGGGCGGTAAACAGGGAACTCCATAGGGTGACGGCAACCCCTCCCGTCTCATAGGTATAAAGCAATGCTGCCAGAGCGCCGCCGTCGGCAACGAGGAGAATTGCTCCTAACCAAAGCAGTGGCTTTACCATAGAGAGCCCCATATGGAATAATTTCTTTTTCAGTTTCTTTTTGACCATTATTTTGGGTTGGTTTTCTGCCATGGCAGTGTGCTCCTATTTTTCTGTGTTGATTTCGCCGCTATTGTTTTGCTCGGCGATTTTTTTCTCGGCAAATTCATTGAACAAGGTGTAAATCACCGCGAAGGTGGGCACGCCCACCAACATACCGATGAAGCCGAACAGCCCGCCGCCTACTAAGATAGCGAAAACAATCCAGATAGAAGGCAGACCGGTGGAGTCCCCTAAAATCTTTGGTCCGATGATATTGCCGTCTACTTGCTGTAAAATGAGAATGAAGATAGCCAATAACAAGGCTTTAGGCGGGTCTACCATGAGAATCAGGAAGATACTTGGCACTGCCCCGATGAATGGACCAAAGAATGGAATGACATTGGTCACGCCGATAATCACGCTGATGAGTAGGTGATAGGGCATTTTCAAGAGGGCAAGACAGGCAAAGCAAATAACGCCGATAATGATAGAGTCGAGAATCTTTCCGGCAATAAAGTTGCTGAAAATGTGATTGGTCAGCGTCCCTACTTTATTGATACGGGCTGCTTTTTGCGGTCCGAAAATGGCAAGAATGTTCCGTTTCAGACGGGGTAGGAAGGCTTCCTTATCTAAGAGTAGGTAAACGGTGATAATCATCGATACGAAAATGTTTAAAAGCATTTTCGACGCAGCGCGGGAATAATTGAAAATCTCAGGAATGAGGGTAGCCAGATATGCTGCCATTTGCTGCAAATAAGTGGATGCAGAATGAATAAAAGACTGCAGATATTCCTGCTGGCTTTCGTTTAGCGAGTCCAGCCAGGTCCAGATGTTTTCTTCCATGGACGCCAATAATTCCGGGAAGGCGTTAAACAGGGTCATTAAGCTGTTGACCAACTCCGGCAGTACATTGGCAATTAAGATGACGATTAAAACTACAAAAAATGTCACTGCCAGCACAATGGCAAGGAGCCGCACCAGCCGCGCCGGTGCCTTCTTCATGCCGGGCAGGGCGAAAATCATTTTCTCCGCCCACATGGTAGGGCGGAATAACAAATAGGCGAAAACGCCGCCAATGATGAAAGGACTCAAAATGGTGGTTAGCTTTGCCCAGAAATCATGCATTTCTTCAATATGAATGAAATAAAAGTAAAGACAAACGCCGAAAGCGATTAACAAGCCATTCATCAGCAGGTGTTTTTTATTTTCCGGCGTGAAATAAGGTGGTTTCACTTTTGTTCTTGCTCCTTCGTATTTGATTAACCTTTATTCTAACACAGGCGGTATGTTGTTGCAATTTATTTTCGGATTTTGAGAATTCCTGGCGGAATGCTGGTCATTTTTGGAAAAATATGATAAAATAGCGTTAATCTATATGACAAGCTGTTTTCAGCTTAAGACAATTTATTGAAACAGAATAGAAAACCCGATGCTGTCAGGGAACAATATAAGGAGGTTTGGTGGGAAATGGCAAAGAAAAAAGTGACAATTCCCGGCTTACAACGGAAAAAAGAAAACGGTGAAAAAATCGTCATGGTGACGGCATACGACTATGCTTTCGCTAAAATCGCCGAAGCAAGCGACGCAGATATTATTCTGGTGGGAGATTCTCTGGGCAACGTGATGTTGGGCTATGACACCACGGTGCCGGTAACATTAGAGGATATGATTCATCATACCCGTCCTGTCGCGCGGGCGGTAAAAAATACGTTGGTTATTGCGGATATGCCTTTCGGTTCTTATCAATGCGGCAAAGAACAAGCCATTGAAAGCGCTATTCGTCTCATGAAGGAGGGCGGCGCCCACGGGGTGAAAATCGAAGGGGGTGAAGAAATCGCTCTCACCGTGCAAGCCATGGTAAAAATGGGAATCCCCGTTATGGCGCACATTGGACTCACTCCCCAGACCGTATCTAAGCTAGGCGGTTATAAAATCCAGGGGAAAGACGAAGAAGCTGCTCACGAGTTGGTAGAAGCGGCGCAGACTTTAGAAGAAGCGGGGGCTTTTTGTGTCCTTTTGGAATGTGTGACCAAAGAAGTGGCGGCTATGGTTACAGAGAAGTTAGACGTGCCTACCATCGGTATCGGCGCAGGGGTTGATTGCGACGGACAAGTCCTGGTGCTCCACGATATGCTGGGCTTTGATAACGCTTTTAATCAAGTCTTTGTGAAAAAATACGCCAATTTAGGCGATACGATTTTACAGGCATTTGATGAATTTGCTGCTGATGTGAAAGGCGGCAGTTTCCCCGACGACGCTCACAGCTTCGCTATGGACGCGGAAGAATTAAAAAAGATTTACTAAGAATTTGTTGCAGATATAGAAACCATTGGTTTGCAGAAGGAGAGGGACATCCTCTCCTTCTGTTTATGATGGGACATTGGGAAAGGAGGGGTAGCACTATGGCAATAACGGTCATTGGCGGCGGCGCAATGGGATGTCTGTGGGCGGCGCGCTTGGGGCTTGCAGGGGAAGAAAACCTCTGGGTGGTTGAAAAAGATGCAGAACGCTATGCCGCTATAGCGGAGCAGGGGGCAATCTCTTTTCATGGCGCGGCAAAGGAAACAAGGAAAATCCCCGTTCGGGTAGTCAGGCAAATAGCAGAACTGCCTTTTTCTGCTTTGGACGGCGTTATCTTAGCTGCCAAGGCCTATCAGGTAGATGATGTTCTGGCGATGCTTTTGCCTCTTTTGGATGAGAAAACGCCTGTGCTGTGCCTAGCAAACGGCGCGGGTTTCGGCGGCGAATCCTTACTTAACTTATGGCGGCAACAGGGAAGAACCACAGAATATTTATCTAAGCTGGGACAGGTGTTTTTTGCCGTGTCTTTCCAGGGCGCATATCTTGCGCGTCCCGGCGAAGTTTTTGCCCGAGGGGAAGGGGCGGTCTATTGGGGCAGTCTTCCTTCTACCTCTCGGGGCTATGTTGTTAACGAGGTTAGTAAAAACAAGCTGGAGAGCGTTTTGTCTGCTGTGCCGGGTTGCGTTTACCAAGAAAACTTTGTGGTAGAGCTGTGGCGGAAGCTCTTGGTCAACAGCGTCATCAATCCCCTGACCGCCCTTTGGCAGGTAACCAACGGCGGCTTAACAGCGGAAAAACTCAGTGAAGAACAGCGGTCGGTGAAAAACGCCTTGCTCCAAGAGGGGCTGGCGGTGGCAGCGGCTTACGGCAGCAGGGTATTGGGACGGGATGATTTTTTGTCCCCTACGGCAGTGGGCGCGGTGTTAGAAGAGACCATTGCCGCCACTGCTGAGAACTACTCCTCTATGTATCAGGATATGGCTTATGGGAGAAAGACCGAGATTGATTTTATCAACGGTTATCTCATCCATTGGGGGGAGCGGCTGGGGGTGGCGACGCCCTGTCAGCGGCAGGTGTATGAGCAGATTTTGGCGTTGACAAAAGAAACCGGGCTGTTGCCTTGACAAAAATCGACAGGGAAAGAAAGAGAATCACTACACGGAGCAGGAATTTTTTCTAATCTCCCTGTTTATATTTTCCTGTTTTTCCTTGTTGTTTCCTATATTTTATGGTAAAATATAAACAGTGTGGACTCGTGACCATCTTTGCTTGTAAGTGGGCAAAGGGGAAAACAGATAAAGGAGTGAAGCAAGGTCATGGCGGAAGATAAAAACCAAAATATATCCCAGGACGGTTCTGATTACGGCGCCAGTCAAATCCAGATTTTAGAGGGTTTGGAAGCGGTGCGGAAACGTCCGGGGATGTATATCGGGACGACCAGCAGCCGTGGGCTGCACCATTTAGTTTATGAAATCGTGGATAACAGCATCGACGAAGCCCTTGCGGGATACTGCGACCATATTGATATTGTCATTCATAAAGATGAAAGTATATCTGTTGCAGATAACGGACGGGGGATTCCGGTGGATATCCACCCGAAAACAGGCAAATCTGCAGCGGAAGCGGCGCTCACTATGCTCCATGCCGGCGGGAAATTCGGCGGCGGGGGCTACAAAGTATCCGGCGGTCTTCACGGGGTAGGCTTAAGCGTGGTAAACGCGCTATCTGCCTGGCTTACGGTGCAGATAGACAAGGACGGCTATCGCTACACCCAGAGCTATGAACGGGGGAAACCTACCAGCGAACTGGTGAAGGGAGAAGCGGTGACCACTTCCGGGACGACGGTACGGTTTCGCGCCGATGATGAGATTTTCCAAGAAGGGACCATCTTCCATAAAGAATCTCTCTTACAGCGGTTAAGAGAACTGGCCTTCTTAAACAAGGGGGTAGAGATTTTCCTCCGGGACGAACGGGAAGATTGGGAACAGCTTTTCTGCTTTGACGGCGGTATCCAGGACTTTGTGGAATATTTAAATAAATCCAAAGACGCCCTACACCCGGTTGTTTATTTTGCTGGGGAAAAGGACAGCGTTCAATATGAAGTGGCGCTTCAATATACGGACGGTTACAGTGAAAATATTTTCTCTTATGTAAATAACATTCATACCCAGGAAGGCGGTACCCATGAAGTGGGCTTCAAGACTGCTCTTACCAGGGTAATTAACGACTATGCTAGACGGCTGAACATCTTAAAGGACAGCAATGCTAACTTAAGCGGGGAAGACGTGCGGGAAGGTCTCACAGCTGTTGTCAGTGTGAAGGTGTTGGAACCCCAATTTGAAGGGCAGACCAAAACCAAGCTGGGCAACAGCGAAGTTCGCGGCATTGTCGATGGGGCTGTTACCGAACAGTTGGGAACATATTTTGAAGAAAATCCTGCTCAGACCAAGTCTGTCATCGAAAAAGCAGTGCAGGCTGCGCGGGCAAGAGAGGCAGCACGAAAAGCACGGGATTTGACCCGCAGACAGAATGCTTTAGAAAAAAGCAGCTTACCGGGGAAATTGGCGGACTGCTCTGTGAAAGACCCTGCTTTTTGCGAGCTGTACCTGGTCGAAGGGGATTCGGCAGGCGGCTCTGCCAAACAGGGCAGAGACAGAAGAACCCAAGCCATTCTTCCTTTAAGAGGGAAAATCCTTAATGTGGAAAAAGCCCGGTTGGATAAAATCCTCAGCAGTGATGAAATCAAAAATATGATTACAGCTATGGGGACGGGCATTTCTGGGGAATTTGATATTTCTAAAGCTCGTTATCATAAACTGATTATCATGACCGATGCCGACGTGGACGGGGCGCATATCCGCACCCTGCTTCTTACCTTCTTCTTCCGCTATATGCGTCCTCTTATCGACGCAGGGTATGTGTATATCGCCCAACCTCCCCTCTTTAAGGCGAAGCTCAAGGGTGGCAAGGAAGAACACTATTGCTATAAAGAAGAGGAGTTGGAAGAATTTTTCCAGGGAAAAGACCGGGAAAAATACGATGTGCAACGGTATAAAGGTCTTGGTGAAATGAACCCGGAACAGTTGTGGGAAACTACCATGAACCCGGAAACCAGAACCCTCCTCCAGGCAACGGTAGAAGACGCCATTGCGGCAGACGAAATCTTCACCTTGCTGATGGGGGACAAGGTAGAACCAAGACGGGCGTTTATTGAAGAAAATGCTACTTACGCCAGATACTTGGATTTTTAGAGCGTTTGGTTTTGTAGGAGGAACATCATAATGGAAGAATTTATCAATGGCAAAATTGTTCCCGTCAATGTAGAGCGGGAAATGAAGGATTCCTATATCGAATATGCCATGAGTGTTATTGTCGGGCGGGCATTGCCCGACGTGCGGGACGGCTTAAAGCCCGTTCACCGTCGGGTGCTTTACTCCATGTATGAACAAGGGGTAACGCCGGATAAACCTCATAAAAAATCTGCCCGTGTGGTTGGGGACGTTTTAGGGAAGTATCACCCACACGGCGATACGGCAGTATATGATACTATCGTTCGTTTAGCCCAGGACTTTTCTCTCAGAATGCCTCTCGTAGACGGTCACGGGAACTTTGGTTCTGTAGACGGCGACTCGGCGGCAGCCATGCGTTATACGGAAGTTCGTATGCAGAAAATCGCCCTGGAAATGATGACGGACCTGAATAAAGACACTGTTGACTTTATGCCCAACTATGACGGCGACGACCAAGAACCCACAGTGCTCCCTGCCCGTTTTCCAAATTTATTGGTCAACGGCTCGTCGGGGATTGCTGTCGGTATGGCGACTAACATCCCCCCCCACAACTTAGGGGAAGTCATCGACGGGGTGGTCGCTTTAATCGATAACCCAGATATTGATATTAAAGGGTTGCGGCAGTATATCAAAGGACCAGACTTTCCTACTGCCGGCATTATCTTAGGTACAGATGGCATTGCCTCTGCTTATGAAACAGGACGAGGCGCTATCCGTGTGCGGGCGCGTTCTGTCATTGAGCAGATGTCCAACGGTAAGCAGCGGATTATCGTAACGGAGCTGCCCTATCAGGTGAATAAAGCTCGCTTAATCGAACGCATTGCAGAACTGGTGCGGGATAAGAAAATTGACGGCATTACCGATCTCAGGGACGAAAGTGACCGGGAAGGTATGCGGGTCGTTATTGAGTTGCGTCGTGATGTTAACGGCAATGTTATCTTAAACCAGCTTTATAAACACACCCAAATGCAGGAAACCTTCGGCGCCATTATGCTGGCATTGGTAGACGGTGTGCCCCGGGTGTTGAACTTAAAGCAGATTTTAACTCACTATATTAAGCACCAAGAAGAGGTCATTGTTCGCCGCAGTCGTTTTGATTTAGCCAAGGCGGAAGCGCGGGCCCATATTGTAGAAGGGTTAAAAATTGCCTTAGACTTCATCGACGAAGTGGTAGCGACTATTCGCTCTGCTGCCTCTACTGCCGAAGCCAAGGAAAAACTCATGGCGCGCTTTGGTCTTTCGGAAAAGCAAACCCAGGCAATTTTAGAAATGCGTTTGCGGGCGCTTACCGGCTTGGAACGGGAAAAGCTGGAAGATGAATACAGAGAGCTCATTAAAACCATTGCTTATCTCCAGGAAGTGCTCAGCAATGAACAGCTGGTACTTTCTATCGTCAAAGAAGAAATCACTACCATCAAAGAAAAATTCGGTGATGAAAGAAGAACGGTTATTACCTATGATGACGGAGATTTGTCTGTGGAAGATTTAATCGCCGATGAAGACGTGGTCATCACCATTACCAATAATGGGTACATCAAGCGTATCCCTGCAAACACTTATCGTCAGCAGAAACGGGGCGGCAGAGGAGTAACTGCCATGTCTACCAAACAGGAAGACTTTGTAGATAAGCTCTTTATCACCACTACCCACAACTATCTGATGTTCTTTACGGATAAGGGTAAGTGCTTCCGCTTGAAAGTCCATGAAATCCCTGAAGCGGGACGGACGGCTAAAGGGACGGCTCTGGTGAACCTCTTAAATCTTACCGGGGAAGACGAGGTAACGGCAGTGATTCCCGTAAAACAATTTACCGAGGACTATTATCTTTTTATGGCAACAGCCCAAGGCACTGTGAAGAAGAGTCTCTTAACCGACTATGACTCCTCTCGCCGCGACGGACTCCAGGCCATCAAGCTGGACGACGGCGACCGTCTCATCGGTGTGAAATTGACCAAGGGCGATGAAGAAATTATCCTCTCTACGGCAGACGGTGCGGCTATCCGTTTCTCTGAAGAGGACGTTCGTCCTATGGGCAGAGTTACCCGTGGGGTAAGAGGCATTCGTCTCTCGGACGACGACTATGTAGTCAGCATGGACACCGTCCAGGAAGGCGGCGAACTTCTGGTTGTTTCCGAACGGGGCTATGGCAAACGGACGCCAATAAAAGACTTCCGTCAGACCGGTCGGGGCGGCAAAGGGGTATTTGCCCTTCGCTGCAATGAAAAGACGGGGAAACTTGCTGCTATCGAAGTGGTGCGTCCCGGCGATGAAATGATGATTATGTCCAGAGAAGGCATTATCATCCGCATCAATGTGGACGATATTTCTCAACAAGGGCGCTATGCTCATGGGGTTACCCTTATCCGCTTAGGTGAGGGAGACGCTGTTATTGACATGGCAAAAGTCATCGGTGGCAAAGATGACCCAACGGAAAAGGACGATGAAACGGGAGAGCCAATCAGCCAGGAAGAATTACCATTGCAATAAGACCATAAAAAAGAGACTGCAAATATTTGCAGTCTCTTTTTTTATTTCATCAATTAGTTAGTAGGAGATGATAATGCCGCCCTCATTGGCATAAAGGGTGGAAAGCCCGCCTGTTTTGATGATGTGGATTTGGCGGAAGTTGTAGCGTTTTTCTGCTTCGACTTTGATATAATTTGCCCGTTCTTCATTGTTGCAGTGGGCGATGACTAGGATTCGTTCGCTAATATTGCTGCAAGTCTCGCCGATGACGGCAATCATACGGTCGATGGCTCGTTTGCTGCCGCGGATTTTCTCTTTGAGACAGATTTGCCCATTATCTGCGCCCATCAACGGTTTAATGGCGAGAAGTGAGGCGAAATGTCCGGCGAGCTTGCTCATTCTGCCGTTTTTAATCAGGTTGCTCAAATCCTCCAGCACAAAGAAGGTGTTCATTTCTTTGCTGATAAAGTGTTCTGTTTTCTCGATGATGGCATGCCAATCCATACCTTGCTGCAACAGCTCTTTGAGCTTTAAATAAACCAGCACTTGTCCGGTAGAGGCGCTTAAGGAATCAAACACGTGAATGTTTTTTTCAGCGTCTTCTTGTTCTACCATTTCCTTGGCAAGGACGGCGCTGTTATACGCGCCGCTTAAATGGCTGGTAATGATAATGGCGAAAGTGTTTTTCGCCTGGCGAAATTTCTCCGCAAAAAGTCCCGGCGACGGGCAGGCAGATTGGGGCGGCTCACTGTGGTCCTTCATTTCTTGGATAAATTGCTCCATATCCATAGAGCCGTCGTCAGTAAAGGATTTATCGCTGAAGGAAATGGAAAACGGCACGGCATAGGTAGGATAGGTTGTCTTCATATCTTCGTTTAAGTCGCAGCAGCTGTCCACAACAAATTGAAATTCTTGTTCGTAATTGGTCATAATCGTTCCTCCCTGTCTATGTCCATAGCCGTATCCATCTTATGGTTACTCTTATCATACAATGAAAATGGGAAAAGTGCAAATGCATAGGGCTATTTCAAATAAATGGTAACAATTTCCGGTACATTAAAGAAGCGAATGGGCACGTGGGTGCTGCCAATGCCGGTAGTGACGAAAACAGGGGTGTTTGCATCATTCGGCTCGTCTTTGTGATACCATCCCCGGATATAATGCTTGGCATAAGGTGGTGTGATGAGCTGTTGGCAAAAGGGCAGCCGTACCTGTCCGCCGTGGCTGTGACCGGCGATAAAGAGATGAACGGGAAGATTTGGTTGGATTTCGTCAATCATATCCGGTTCGTGGGCGATGAGGATTTGTAAACTCCCGGCGGCAAGACCGGCAAAGGCAGGCTCTGGGTCGGGGTAGCCTAGCATACAGTCGTCCAGCCCAATCATATTCACCTGATGTCCGTTGACGGTGATGGTTTTATGGCTGTTTTGCAGCACGGTAAAGCCTGCCTCCGTCATGATTTTGGGGTAGTCCCACTGTCCCATAGCGCCTAAGTCGTGATTGCCGAAGACAGCGAATTTGCCGTATTTCGCTTTTGTCTTGCCGAGAGCCGCGACAATGGCGGCGCGGTGGGCTTCTCCTTCGGGGTTCTCTTTAATGTAGTTCTGATAGTTGTCGATTAAATCTCCTAGGAAAATGAGAACGTCATATTCTTGGTCGTTGATTTGGGTGACTGCTTTTTCTAACTGCTCCGGCGTGTAATAAAAACCCAGGTGTGTATCGGAAAAAACGCCGATTTTTAGTCCTGCGAGGGATTTGGCGGGAGCAGGCAGGGAGAGTGTGGTTTCTTTGGTAATGAGGAGCTTCGGCTCTATATATCTGCCATAGAGATAAGCACCGGCAAGGAAGAGGGCGCATAGGATAAAAATATGAAAAAATAGCTTTCGTCGTAATCGTTTCAATAACATATTGTCACCTGATATCATTTTATTCATAAATTATTCAAAAAATCGCTGTCTATAAGTATATGGTGTTTTTTACAAAATAGAAAGAAAAATTTTCTTAAATGCGTGATTTTTTTGCGACGGGAGTATGGGGCTATGGGAGGGTGCGGCTATGACGACATGGGAAAATAACTCTGTTAAAAAAGGTGTGAGAGGTTGGCTTTTGTTTGGACTTACACTGGGCTGCCTTTTGTATGGCGTGGGGTTCTTGTATCTTTTTTCTCAGGTGGATTCTTTGTGGTGCAAAATGGTCAGTGGCGTTTTAGGGGTGAGCGCTGTTACTTTGTTGCCGGTGCTTTTTGGACTTTGGCGCGAGCGGCTGAGAAGCGACGGCAGAGGAAACGATATTTCTTTGGCGGCGTGGATAGCGAACGGTTTTTGCACAGTGGGGGCGGTTGCTGTTTTCTCTCTGCCCATATGTTGTCTTTTTGCCAAGGCGGGAGAGACGGCGATTTTTAGTTATACGTTGTTCCTGGTTCTTTTGTTTCATGCGGCGTTATGGTATGAAGTCTTCATTGCTGGGGGAAAAGATGACGGTGGCAGCTTTTTGTGATAAACTGTCTGTAAGGTGAAAGAAGGAAGGGATTACATGGCAGTTTGTTATGAGGACGCCCTTTTGTTCCGTCTGGTGTTGTTAGACGGGCAAATCGGCTATGATGTGGAATTACTACAAGAGGATGCAACCCTTGCCCAATATCTGGCAGGGTTAAACGCCTTGCAAGAGAAATATTTTGATCAATGCTACGGCTGTGACGGCTGCTGTTGGGAGCGAGCGCCTCTTAATGGTATCGATATTCTCCGCTATGTGGCGGCTCTTTGGCAGGAGGAAGGGGGACAAGTTCCCTATTCCTTTTTCTTAAAAAACTATGGTCATATCCATAATGAAGACGGCGTCTTGGATATCTCCCTAAAGCGGGGGGAGGACAGCGCCTGCATATTTTTGGATAAAGGGAAAAAGTGCTGTACGACGCATAAGTGCCGTTCATTGGTGTGTCAAAGCTATATTTGTATTCCTCAGACGGAGCGGGCGGAGCAGCTGCGGCAGCAGATTGTCAATGGGGGCATTGATGACTTGGCACGCCGCTATTACCTGGAATGTCAGGAACAGGGCTTGCCTTTCTTGGTTCACAGTGGGACAGGCGGGGAGATGAATCTTGCCGATTATCCGGAAAACGGCTTTGCCGGAAAAACCGATTATGAGCAGGTGTTGTTAAAAGAGATTGTCTCTTCGGATTTGTGGGCGGCATTGTGGACGCCTTGCCAAGAACAGGTGCTAATGATGGAAGAATAGGAAACGGCAGATAAATAGCAGCAAGAGAAAGGGATAGAATGTCGACAGGGTTCGACAATCTATCCCTTGTTTCGTCATCAAGTAGGTGTATGAGGGGTGTAAATTCCTTGTTAAAATAAAAGTATA
>CATIYQ010000081.1 GCA_949739465.1 uncultured Peptococcaceae bacterium
ATCATATGAGACTGCATATTCATGCACTATTTTTTCTTAATCTTACCACCTTTTTTTTCATTCGTAAATAAAAATTTAGTTTGGGAATCAAATTCTTTTCTTGTGAAAATCATACCTTATTTTTCATTAGGAAATTCCTCAGACATATCTTCCGCCATATCCTCTGCCATCTCCCAAAGTCTGTATTCTAATTCGCTCTTTTCTTTTTCACTTAGCTTGTTTTTCCTATTTTTCTCATTATTTTCTTTTGGTGTTTCCCCACACAAAGCTTTCAAAATTGAATATAACATTGTTAGTTCCCCCCCCTTAAACCATTTGTCAAAGATCTTTTTCGTTTTCTTAAATCATCAACATAAGCATCCTGCCAAAAGCACATATCCATCAATTTCATAGGTGGATATTCTATGCCTCTTTGGCTGATTTCTTGTCGAAGGGTTTCAAATTCATTAAAATGCATGCAATAAAATTCAGCAACAGAACGAACAGATTTTTGATTAAATATACCACTGGAAATATGATTTTTTTTCACAGAATCTTTATAATAACGATCAAAAGCAGGCGCACATCCTAATGTACCAAGTAAAATTTTAGTAACCAAGGTATCCGTTGCATTATTGGAACCCCCTGTCAAAGAAGGCTGTTCGGCTGCATAGCAATCTCGTATTCGTTGGGCAGCATCATCCAATAAATTTAGATTTTCAGGATTGCATAATTCCTTTGCAGAAATCCCTCGTAAAGGATTATATTTTTCTTCCTGAATTACCCTCACAACAGGAATATGAACCTTATAGTCTTTTTGAAACAAAAAGGAATTTCGCAACATTCCCCAGCTTGCTAAATAAACAGCAAGATGTAAAGATAAATAATCTACAACCTGTTCATCATATACCTTTCTATTTTTGGAAAAAGCTTTATAACAATGACACCAAGACATATACCGACCATGCGGATCTTTAATCGTTTCGTTAAAATAGTCTTTTATCAGCTTTACGGCAACATCAGCCGTCATAAGAGATATATTTTTACATACTTTCTGCCTCTTAACTTTTGGTATATTTGTACTTATCTCTCCCTTTCTAAATACAACAGTTCGATTAGAAAGATTAACTTGTTCTGTACGATACCCAGCATCTAACCATGCCTTTGCAATTTGAGTTGGATAATTCGGAGAATTAGCCCAATGTGCTGGATATTTATATGCCGATTGTGGAAGTTCAAAACCTAGAATTTTCTCTATTTCAGAAAAAGATAATGAAAAGGCAGATTTTTCTGCTCGCATTAGATAATGAGATAATTTGTTATATTTACTCCGACACGCCATACCATACTCTCCTACTCCATCAAATATACAGATATAAATAATCCGAACCAATCTTCCGTAAGAAAATCTGGTTCGGACTGTTCTGTTATGGTGCGGATGACAGGACTTGAACCTGCATGAGCCAACGCTCACTAGAACCTGAATCTAGCGTGTCTGCCAATTCCACCACATCCGCATATTTTTATCAACGCAAATTACTATATCATATTCTTTACCAAAAATCAATAGCTGCCATCACAGGCAGCTATATTTTTTAGTCCGTTACCAGCTTTTGATACATTTCTTCCGCAGTCTTAGTGGTCTTAAAGCTATCCAGCATTTTCTCCCATTGAGAGGAAAACACCTGATAGTCCTCTACCCCGCCGGAAAAAATCAAATAATAGTGAATTCCTTCTATAGGCTGCAACAAAGATACGTCTACCACCGTGTGGATACCTTCTTCATTGGTACCATTGACCACCACACGATAACTGTCGGGAAATTTTGAGACTTTTTCTTCTGAAACCACTCTCGTATCAGTAAAAGAAGATGTGGTCTTATCTGCAATAGTCATGGCTAAATCCTGGGGTGTGTAATAGTTAAATCCACCTAACTCGCAAACCATATTCAACGCTAACTTGTTGTCAGCTGATACTGCATATATCTGAGATTTATCTTCTCCCGATTGCACCTGCCAGTTTTCCGGGATTTGTATTTCGTAACCAAAATCATCATTCTGATAATTTACCGTTGGCACAATATTCTGCTTTGTATCATCAGCACTCTTCCCGCAAGCGGAAAATAAAAGACAGCCGCTTAACACCAACGCAATCCCACATAACAGTTTATTTTTTCGCACCTGATTCGCTCCTTCACCGATTTTATTTTACGGTCTTTGCTAAATAAGCATCAACAAGAGACAGGGCTTTTGCCACAGTTGCATAGCGAATCTCCTGCCGTGTGCCGGAAAAGAGATTCTTCACTATTTCTACCTCGTTCCCTGCCGCCATACCGATGTAGACAAGTCCCACAGGTTTTTCCGCGCTGCCGCCGCCAGGACCGGCAATACCCGTTACTGCAATGCCTATATTCGCCCCGGAAACAGCCTTTACCCCTCGCGCCATCTCTTCGGCAACTTGAGGACTAACCGCCCCCCAGTTTGCCAGGCTTTCTTCTGAAACGTTAATCAGCCGATGTTTCGCCTCATTGCTGTACGTAACGACCCCATAGCCAAAGCAGCCGGAGCTGCCTGCCACATCTGTTATAGTAGCGGCAATAAGCCCCCCGGTGCAGGATTCTGCCGTTGCCAGCCAAAGATTTCTTTCTAATAGGGTATTCACAATTTTTTTTGCCAATTCTTTATTTTCTAACATCATACTGCGCCTCATTTATTTAGTATGAATCTTTCCGTTATTTATGCCTGCTTTTACATTTCTTTTAAAATCATATCTTTACACTTCATGAAATAATCTACTCCGGAAAGAATAGTCACTATCAACGCCGCCCAAATAAGAATGGTACCTAATACAGCAGTCAGACTGCCAATCCCTGTGCCCATGATGCCGGGCGCGTCATAAATAAGCAAACAAAGTACGGCGAAAATTTGGGTAACGGTTTTTAGTTTTCCCCAGATAGACGCAGCGATAACTACCCCTTCTTTCACGGCAATGGTCCGCATCCCCGTTACGGCAAACTCACGACAAATGATAATCACGGCAATCCAAGAGCTGATTTTTCCCAGTTCCACCAAGATAATCAAAGCGGCAGACACCAGTAATTTATCCGCTAGAGGGTCAAGAAATTTTCCTAATGTGGTGATTTGATTGCGGGAGCGGGCAATATGCCCGTCCAAGCCATCGGTAAAGGCGGCTACTGCAAAGATAACGGCAGCAAGAATCCCTTCATAGCCACCTAAATTTGCCAGCGCAAATAACATGAAAACAGGTACTAAGGCAATTCTTGCTAAGGTAATTTTATTTGGTAAGGTCATCTACCGCACCTCCCCGGTAATATCATAAACATCGCTGTCGATGATTTTCACGGTCACCATGTCGCCCACTCGCAGCAGCTTTTCGCTTGCTACCCAGACCACACCGTCTACCTCCGGCGCGTGATACTGAGAACGCGCCAGATAAAGAGGACTTTCCTCCGTAGGTAATTCTTCTATAATAACAGTCAAATCCTGTCCTAACCAGCGTTTTTTTCGTTCATCACTGATTCTTGCCAAAAGCTCCATAGTTTCCACATACCGTTTTTCCTTGGTACTTTCCCGCACCTGGTGAGGGAATTTCGCAGAAGGCGTACCGTCTTCCGGACAATATTGGAATACACCAACCCAATCAAACTTGGCGTCTGTTAAAAATTGCAGCAAGTTTTCAAATTTACGTTTATCTTCCCCGGGAAAGCCCACCATAAAGGTAGAGCGTAAGGCAACATCAGGAAGATAGGCACGGCATTTCGCCAATACTTCCCGAAGCTCTTTTTGATTGGATTTTCTGCCCATTCTTTTTAAAATGTCGTCATGGCTGTGCTGAAAAGGAATGTCCAGATAATGACAAATATTAGGCTTCTTTGCCATGACGTTCAGGAGTTTATCGTCAATTTTATCTGGATAAGCATATAACATTCTCACCCAGAGGAAAGGAATGTCGGACACTCGGTCCAAAAGCTCGGCAATTTTCCGTTCTCCGTAAAGGTCCACCCCATAATTAGTCGTGTCCTGGGCGATTAAGATAATTTCTTTTACGCCTTTCTCATAGAGCTGCTTTGCTTCGGCAAGAATATCCTCCATAGGACGACTTGTATACTTTCCTCTTAGCTGAGGAATGATACAGAACGTACAGTGATTATTGCAACCGTCCGCCACCCGCAAAAATGCCGTATATCGCGGCGTGGTCAGATGACGATATAAGTATAAATCTTTATTCCACTGAGGCGTGCTCTTTTTCGATTTTTCCTGCAATAGTTGATTTAAAACAGCCACAACTTGTTCATATTCCTCAATGTGCAAAAAACCATCTACTTCTGAGATGGCTTCTGCTAATTCATCTTTATATTTACTTACCATGCAGCCGGTAACCAGGAGCGCTTTACAAGCGCCGGTTTCCTTATATTGCGCCATTTCCAGAATGGTATCAATGGCTTCTTTTTTAGCAGAAAGAATAAACCCGCAGGTATTGACAATAATGGCGTCAGCGTCTTTTGGCTCTGTTGCCAATACATAGCCGCCTTCTTTTGCCAGTCCCAACATAATCTCACTGTCCACCAGATTTTTGGAACAACCCAAACTCACGACAAATACGGATGGCATTCCTCTGTTCCTTCCCTTCTCTTCTTATTCTGCTAAAAATTCTTTGGTTACGACTTGTCCTACCGCGCCAATATCATCTTGATTTTGTAATACGCCGTTAACCGTTACCTTTACCAGACCGGCATTGCCCCATTTGATTTCTACTTTATTTATCCCTTGATAAGTGCGAATATCTCCGGCGTGGAGGGTCTCGTCACTAGAGTCTGCATCATCTATGGTCACGCGAGTCCAGCAAGTCCCGGTGGCTTCCACCACCACTTCCACACCCTCTTGATAATGGATAGGTGCAATCCCCATCAAATCAAAATCATTAAAATCAGCGGCAAGCATCACAGCATTCCAGTTAAACCCGGGCAAGTTATTTGGTTGCTGCTCTTTATTTTCCGACTGTTTTAGGTTGTCCGCAACAGGGGGTAATACAGGCGGTTGGGTTTTCTCCTGATGATTCACGAATAAATAAACGCCGCCCAGTAAAATGCAAGCGCCCAACAGCGCAAATAAGACCACTCGTTTGCTGCTGATACCCGTTTGATGCGTTGGTTGCTGCACAGCAGCAGTCGTTATATGCTTGACAAATTCATCTTTTTCCTGGTAGTTTGCATTAAAATATTCCTGCAACTCCCGATAGTTCAAATCCAACACTTCGCAATAAGACTTCAAAAAACCCAGCGCATAAACACGTCCTGGAATTTCATATACTTTGCCGCTTTCTAAAGCACGGATATATTTTGAACGGATTTTGGTAATCTGCGAAACATCTTCTACCGTCAGACCCATTTGTTCTCTCGCCTGCACCAAAACATTACCCAACTGCTCCATACCGCCCTCACCTCTCTCCTGCCATATGCAAAACTTTTTTAGGCATAGAAATCCTGCTTGCCCCTTTAATCTTAATTATTATATCAAATATTCCTGAGAAAACAATTAAAAGTTCCAATATCTGCCAATAACTTTCCGACAAATTCAGAAAATATTTTTATTCTCCGGTCTGAGCGCTGCCAAATCGTTCTTCAAAATCGTCCAGCGTCATCAGAATCGTTCTCGCTTTCGCCCCTTCCGAAGGACCGACAATACCGTTTTGCTCCATGATATCAATAAGACGTCCCGCTCTGGGATTACCAATGCGCATTCTTCTCTGCAAGAAACTGGTAGAGGCTTGTCCAGCCGTTAAGACCAAACGTACTGCTTCCATAAAGAGCGGGTCGGTGTCTTCCACTTTCTCCTCTACTGCATGGCTGGTTACATCTACCACAGGGTCTAAATATTCCGGCTTACATTGATTTTTGCAATAGCCAACCAAGTTTTGAATATCATCCTCAAAGATAATTGCACCCTGAACACGTAAAGGTTTTGCCATGCCGGCAGGATAATACAGCATATCCCCTTTTCCCAAGAGCCGTTCCGCCCCAGCCATGTCCAAGATGGTTCTGGAGTCGATTTGAGAGGAAACGGCAAAAGCAATACGAGAAGGAATATTTGCTTTGATTAACCCCGTAATAACATCCACAGACGGTCTTTGGGTCGCAATCACCAGGTGAATGCCGGCAGCCCGCGCCATTTGCGCCAAACGGCAAATAGCGTCTTCCACATCGCGAGCGGCTACCATCATCAAGTCGGCAAGTTCATCAATTAAAACGATAATCTGAGGCAGCGGAGCTTCAGGATGCAGCTCATTATATCTTTGAAAATCCTTTACCATATTTCCTGCAAAGAGAGAATAACGGTTTTCCATTTCATTGACGACCCATTTTAAGGCGGCAGCCGCTTTTTTCGGGTCGGTTACCACCGGCGCGATTAAGTGAGGAAGTCCTGCATATTGACTTAATTCCACTTTTTTGGGGTCTACCAACAAGAATTTAACTTCTTTCGGGGTGGCTTTATAGAGAATGCTGCAAATGAGCGTATTGATACATACACTTTTCCCGGAGCCTGTTGCCCCTGCTATCATCAGGTGAGGCATTTTTGCCAGGTCACCCACCAAGCATTCCCCGGAAATATCTTTGCCGAAACCTACACTAATTTTAGATTTTGCATTTTGGAAGTTTTCGCTTTCGATAACGTCACGGAAATATACGGTGGTAATTTCCCCTTTTGGCACTTCGATACCAACAACTGATTTTCCCGGCACAGGCGCTTCGATTCTCACTTGGGTTGCCGCTAGACCCAAAGCAATATCATCGGAAAGATTGACAATTTTGCTTACTTTGACGCCCGGCGCCGGCTGCAACTCATAACGAACAACAGCAGGACCTGCTACCACCTGGGTCACCTTAGCAGAAATACCAAAATTTTTCAATGTTTGTTCCAATTTACCAATGTTTTCGGTGATAATGGCATTCATACGAGGACTTTTGGTATTGATTCCTGCTGTTAATAACTGAGGAGACGGCAACACATAAGGACGTTCTTGGGGATGTTCCGTTGCACTTTCCCCATTCGCCACAGCACCACAAGGTGCAGATTCTGTCGTCTTTGCATCTTCTTCGGCAGCCATTTCAGGTTGCGGGTCTGCTAAGTTATGGGTTTCAGCAGAAGAAATCATCACGATTTCTTCGTTTTCACTGATTGGCTCACGAACAATCACCTGTTCCTCTACCTGTTCAACAGATAACACATTCTCTTGGTCCAAGCTGTCAATGACAATTGGCAGTTCTTCCGAAACGAACTCTGCTGTCGTTTCTACTGTTGTTTCTACGGCAACGACAGTTTCTTTTTTATCCGATAATTTAGGTAAAAACTCCCGAGCAAAAGCATTTTCAACAGGGACTTTTCCTTCTATCGGCTGTTCTTTCGGCTCTGTTATCACTGGCGCTCTGTCTGTATGTTTGACGATAGGCTGCGCCACAGGAGGCTGGAATGTAATGCGTTTATCCAGGTTATTCCAGTCAGGGATTCCCTTGGCAGCAGCATTTTCCTCCTCCATTAGTAAC
>CATIYQ010000082.1 GCA_949739465.1 uncultured Peptococcaceae bacterium
AGGGGTTGAGCCGGAACACAACACCCGCCTATTGATTCCGCAAAGTGAGGAAATCTATCAACTAACACCGATGCTGGAGCGGGATGAAATTTGTTATACCTATTTCCCTGAAGAGACATTGCATCATTGCGTTCTGGCTGTTCATTATCAAGAAATGGACAAACAGCAGTTGTTTTGGGATATTTATCGCTTATTGCCTCCTTATCGTCAGGCTGAATCTATGCAGGCAAGGAATTGGGCAGACGATACTGTTTGGACCATGCTGAAAAACCAATATGTACAGGGGATTCCTTATTTGGAACAGTTGGTTGAGGCTGATAGAGAGCTGCTTTCCGTGGAACAGTTTGCGAGAGCTGTAGCAGATTGTATCGGCACGGCAACCATTGCCAAGGAGGAAGACGGTGATGAGATAGCTGAACAAGGAGATTTGCCTGCCGATGCTGATGCAGCATTGCAATCTATCGAAGAAATCTTTCGTTGTTTTGGCAAGGAGATTGGTTTTGCCTGGGATATTTGCCAAATGAAAGCGCATTCGCCGGAAATATTTTATGGTGTGGTCTTAAACAATTTGGCGGACCGCAGCAATTTCCGGGATATGTGGCTGGAAAAGACGCCTTATAGCGGTAGCCTGGGGCAAATAATCAAAGAAATGAAGGCGCAAAGCATTGCCGTGCTGCCAATTGACGTTAACGCTTCTCAAAGCAGAGCATTTACCTGGACGGAAAAAGGATTTTTGCCGTCGCTGGATAGCACCACAGCTTTTGATAGCGACTTGATTTCGTCCATTGATTTTTATAGAAAGCAGGGGAAATTCTCCTCCCAAAAGGATTTTTTCCAGCGGCTAACCATATCGCCCCATTTACAACATTTGTTTTTAACGGAGCATTTGTTAGACCATTTGCCGGAAGAAAGTCAAACCAGTTTATTTTAAAGAAAGAAGGAAACGCTATGACCATTTGTAAATTTCAAAATTTAACGCCTCAAATCCATGCGGAAAGCTATGTTCACTCCACAGCGCAGATTATCGGTGATGTGAAAATAGCAAAGCAAGCTAATATTTGGCCTGGTGTGGTGCTGCGCGGAGACGTCAGTCCCATTCAAGTAGGAGAGCTCACCAACATTCAGGACAATGCCGTACTTCATGGTGATGATAACGCCCCGGTTATCTTGGGTAAGCGGGTAACAGTGGGACATGGCGCTATCGTTCATGGCTGCACAGTGGGAGACGGCTCGCTCATCGGTATGGGCGCCATTATTCTCACCGGCGCTGTTATTGGAGAAGGCTCTATTATCGGCGCGGGGGCGCTGGTGGGGGAAGGCAAAGAGATTCCTCCTCACTCTGTGGTGGTGGGGATTCCCGGCAAAGTTATCAAAGAAGTCTCGCCGGAAAAACGGCAGGAAAACTGGGAACATGCCGAACACTATTGGCAATGGGCAAAGGAAATGGCGGACAGTGAAATCATAAAATAGACTTGCCAAGAACGGAAAAATAAGGTATAATAATCACGAACAAACGTTCGGTTTTGGTTTTAGGCAAAAGCAGGAAATGGAGAGGAGAATTGGTCATGGCAGAAAAAGGCGCTGATAAAGGTCCTGTAACAGATAGAAAACAATCTTCTGATAGAATGCAAGCGTTAGACGCAGCGTTGGCACAAATAGAAAAACAATTTGGCAAAGGTTCTATTATGCGGTTAGGGGAATCCACTGTTCGCGCAGGGATTTCCGCTATTCCTACCGGCGCGTTGGCGTTAGATATTGCGCTGGGTGTAGGCGGTGTGCCGAAAGGCAGAGTGGTAGAGATTTTTGGTCCGGAATCTTCCGGGAAGACTACCGTTGCTTTACATATTACGGCAGAAGCTCAAAAATTGGGCGGTGTCGCTGCTTTTATTGATGCGGAACACGCCTTGGACCCGGTTTATGCTCAAAGATTAGGCGTAAACATTGACGATTTGTTGATTTCTCAGCCGGATACGGGGGAACAAGCATTAGAAATTGCAGAGGCTTTGGTACGCAGCGGCGCAGTAGATTTGGTGGTAGTAGACTCCGTAGCGGCTCTCGTACCCAGAATGGAACTGGAAGGGGAAATGGGGGATGCTCATGTCGGCTTGCAAGCTCGGCTCATGTCCCAAGCCTTGCGGAAATTAACGGGTTGCATCAGCAAGTCTAATACTTGTGTGATTTTTATTAACCAAATCCGTGAAAAAGTCGGTATCATGTTCGGAAATCCGGAAACTACACCCGGCGGACGTGCGCTGAAATTTTATTCCTCCGTCCGCATGGATGTGCGGAAAACCGACGTCATTAAGCAAGGTACAGACGTTATCGGTAACCGTACTAAAGTAAAAATTGTGAAAAACAAAGTGGCTCCGCCCTTTAAACAAGCGGAATTTGATATTATGTATGGGGAAGGTATTTCCAAGGAGGGCAATATTCTGGACATTGCAACGGAGTTGAAAGTAATTAATAAGTCCGGGGCATGGTATGCTTATAACGGCGAAAAAATCGGTCAGGGCAGAGAAAATGCTAAAATTTATCTAAAAGACCACCCGGACGTTGCTCAGGAAGTAGAAGCGACCATTCGGGAACAAGCCATGGGCAGCAATATGCTCAGCTTTGGCACGGGAGAAAGCGAAGAAGACTAATGGGTTGGAAAAGAGAAAAACCTTCCGCATTGAGTTATAGTGTACACTACCTCAGTTATCGACCGCGGTCCGTCACTGAAGTGGTTTTGGCGTTGAAAAAAAAGCAGTATACCCAAGGGGAAGTGGAAGAAGCTGTTACGGAGCTCATAGAAAAAGGCTTGCTGGACGACAGAAGCTTTAGCGAAAGTTGGATTAATTACCGAAAAAATCAATCGGTACGCAGCAGAAACTTTGTCCGTCAGGAATTGCGAACGAAAGGTATTGCCGCCGCTATCATTGAGGAAAGTTTGGAAGAATACTATCCGCAGGAAGCGGAACGGGAGATTCTTTTGTCTCTTATCGCGCGGCAATGGCAGAGCCTGACTCATGGACTGTTGGGGGATTTCCCGACAGGGAAGGGCGTCGATGACAGTAGTAACGATGAACCATTAACAAAAATTACTGAAAAATTATTGCGAAAATATGCGGGCAAGGGGTTTTCTCCTTATCTGGTGCGAGAAGTATTGTCTGAGATAAGGGGAAGAATGGAATAAAAGGAGCGGTCCATACCTTGATACCTTGACAGAATCGGCAGGGAATATTATAATAAAATAGTATTGAGACACTATTTTAGATACCTGCCTAAAGCTGGTTTTTATAGATTTTGCATACATAACTTAGCAAAAGGGCTTACATCGTATGGATATAGATAGCTGCAATATGGGATAAGGATTGGTTTTTTGAACCTGAAAAAATAATTTTTTATATAATATTGAAAAGCAAAATTTAAAAAAATTATTAAATGGGAAGAAGGACTTTTAACAGGCGTTATAGTTTTTTTGTAACGATGACTCTTGTATTGTGTAGTTTTATATGACGATACGGCAATCTAAAATCGGGTTTCAACTCGATTTTCTTTTATTTTAAAACGAAAAAATATATGTTAGAGAAATTTTTCAGAGAGGGGAGAACGCAATGGAATATGTAATTGCTGCATTAAGCATTTTAATCGGCGTTGCCATTGGCTATCTGGTGCGGAAAAAGTTAGCGGAAGCAAAAATCAACACTGCAGAAGATGAAGCAAAACGAATCTTACTGGATGCAAAAAAAGATGCGGAAGCCAAGAAAAAAGAAGCTTTGATTGAAGCAAAAGATGAAATTTATAAATTAAGAGTGGAATCCGAAAAGGAAAACAAAGAACGGCGTAATGAAGTGACCCGTATGGAACGGCGAATCTTGCAAAAAGAAGAATCTTTGGACCGTAAAACAGAAGCCATGGAACGGAAAGAAGAACATTTGCTGGAAAAAGAAAAAGAAATTGATGATATCAAAGAAAATATCCAGGAGACCAAGGAAAAAATTATTGCAGAGCTGGAAAAAATCTCCGGTTTAAGCTCTCAGGAAGCTAAAGAAATGCTCTTGGTCAGCATTGAAGACGACGTAAAGCATGATGCTGCCTTGATGATTAAGGAAGTGGAAACCCAAGCCAAGGAAGACAGCGAAAAGAAAGCCCGGGAAATTATCACTATGGCCATTCAACGGGTAGCGGCGGATCATGCGGCGGAAACCACGGTTTCGGTAGTCGCTTTGCCTAATGAAGAAATGAAAGGTCGGATTATCGGTCGGGAAGGTCGTAATATTCGTACCTTGGAAACGGCTACCGGTATTGATTTGATTATTGACGATACGCCGGAAGCGGTTATCTTATCTGGTTTTGACCCGGTACGGCGGGAAATTGCTCGGGTTGCGCTGGAAAAATTGATTTTAGACGGACGTATCCACCCGGCAAGAATCGAAGAAATGGTGGAAAAATCCCGCAAAGAAGTGGAACAACGTATCCGCGAAGAAGGGGAAGCTGCTGTTTTTGAAACGGGTATGCACGGCATTCACCCGGAACTGATTAAATATCTCGGTCGTTTGAAATATCGCACCAGTTATGGACAAAACGTATTGAAACACTCTATTGAAGTTTCTCACTTAGCCGGGGTGATGGCGTCTGAGCTGGGTGTGGATATTACCATTGCCAAACGGGCGGGGCTTCTTCATGACTTAGGAAAAGCCATTGACCATGAAGTGGAAGGTCCTCATGCTGTGCTGGGCGCTGACCTTGCCAAAAAATATCGGGAATCTGCCGAAGTGGTACACGCTATCATGGCGCACCACGGCGATGTGGAAGCCAATACCTTAGAGGCGGTGCTGGTACAAGCGGCTGATGCTATCTCTGCAGCTCGTCCAGGCGCCAGAAGAGAAACGCTGGAATATTACATCAAACGGTTAGAAAAACTGGAAGAAATCGCCAACGGTTTCGATGGTGTGGAAAAGTCCTTTGCCATTCAGGCAGGGCGGGAAATCCGCATTATGGTGCAGCCTGATAAGATTGATGATACTACAAGTCCTCTTCTTGCCAGAGAAATCGTGAAAAAAATCGAAGCGGAACTGGAATACCCCGGGCAAATCAAAGTGGTGCTTATTCGGGAAACTCGTTCTGTGGACTATGCCAAATAAAAAAATAAGCCGGAACTTCCGGCTTATTTTTTTATCTTCCCAATTACAGCAGAGAATGATATAATATATTACCTTAAGAAGAATTTTTTTTGGAGTAGAACATGTTTCAAAATATATTCAAGAAAAAAGAAAAGCAAAAAGCTATGGCGATGAATACGGTTAATTTGCTGGCGGGTATTTTGGTGCATTATCCGGAAGTCAGCACAGTGCAATATGACCCGGTCAGTCAGTGTTTGCAATTTTCTTATACCATGGACGGCTCGTTGCTGAAGAGAATGGATACGCCTCAACTTTTTTTGGAGCGGGAGTTGTATCTGGGGATTCAAGGCTATCATCGCTTTAATAAGATTTATTCCCTGGTGACGGAAGTAGAGATCGAGCATTTTGCTCAATTTGCCAGCGTAGTTATTCGCAGGGATTTGAAATCTTTTTCGCCTCGGGAGATTTCTTTTATTTTGGCGCTGCTCTCTCAGACCATTCCCGGTTTTTTTGCCATTGACGGACTGGACAGACGGGAGATTGACGACTTTTCTCTGGGGGAAGAGACGTTAAGCGTCCGCCTGGAAAATGTCAATAACGTATCGGGACAAAAAGAAATCGTCGCTTTCCGAGATAAAGAACGAGTGCTGTTTTATAATAAATAGCAGGAATTTGAATGAAAAAGGAAGTTGTCATGCGCGTATTATTTATCGGCGATGTGGTAGGAAAACCTGGCAGAATCATGTTGGAAAAGTATTTACCGGAACTGATTGATAACGAAAAAATAGATTGCGTCATTGCCAATGGGGAGAATGCTGCTGCTGGTGTGGGCATTAATAAGAAAATCTTTCAAGAGATAATTAACATTGGCGTTGATGTCGTAACTATGGGCAATCATGTGTGGGATAATAAAGATATTTTTCAGTTTATCGACCGAGAACCAAGACTGGTTCGTCCCTTAAATCTGCCCCCGGAAAGTCCCGGCAAGGGCTATCAAATCATATCGGTGGGAGAGAAAAAAATTGCCGTCATCAATGTGCTGGGCACGATTTTTATGAACGGCAATCTTGCTTGTCCTTTTCACAGTGTGGAAAGCTTGCTCAAAGAGATTCGGGAGATAACGCCCTATATTTTTGTTGACTTTCATGGGGAAGCCACTTCCGAAAAATTGGCGTTTGGCTGGTACTTTGACGGAAGAGTGACGGCGGTCATCGGTACCCATACTCATGTGCCGACTGCCGATAGCCGTATTTTGCCGCGGGGAACGGCGCTGCAATGCGACGCCGGCATGACCGGTCCTCTTGACGGCATCTTAGGCATGGATAGAGACATCGTTATCAAACGTTTGGTAACGGGACTACCGGAACGGTTTCAAGTGGCAAGTGGCGATATGCAGTTAAACGGTGTTATGATAGATTGTGATGATAACGGCAAAAGCGTGGATATTCGCAGAGTGGGGATAATCCAGCCGTCTATTTAAATTTTAAGAAAACAGAGATAAAAAATTTCCTTCTGCATATATATTAGTAAAATCGTACTATATGAGGAACTATGAGGAGGAAATGACATGGAAGTATTAAAAGTATCGGCAAAATCAAATCCAAATTCTGTTGCAGGGGCGTTAGCAGGGGTATTGCGGGAACGAGGCGGCGCTGAAATCCAAGCTATCGGTGCAGGCGCCATCAATCAAGCGGTAAAGGCGGTGGCGGTGGCAAGAGGCTTTGTTGCGCCCGGCGGCGTTGATTTAATTTGTATTCCCGCTTTTACGGATATTGTCATTGACGAACAGCCTCGCACGGCAATTAAATTAATTGTAGAGCCAAGATAGACCTGTCATAGACAGGTCTTTTTCTTATAGATTTTTGGTTTTGAGAGGGGAGGAATTGTTTTGCGTATTGATTGTCATTGCGATACGGTGATGTACAGCCGCAAAGAATTACTGTGGGATAACTCGGCACGTCATTGCGATTTTCGACGTCTGCGGCAGGTAGTGGACATTCAGTTTATGGCGGTATTTCCATATCTAGATAAGGTAACTGTCAAGGACAGAGAACGGATTCCCTTGCTGACGGAGGAATTGATTGGGCGGCTGACAGAAGGAGCGGCGCTCTATGGGGATGAGGTAGGCATTATTCGTTGTGGGGAAGATGTAGACTTGCTGGCAAGCGGTGGCAAGCTGGGACTTTTGATAAGCATTGAAGGGGGCGAATCCTTAGACGGTGATTTATCCCGCTTAGAGCATTATTTTCATTTAGGGGTACGTGCTATCGGGCTGACTTGGAACTATGAAAATGACCTTGCTTGGGGTGCAAACAGCGATAAAAATATCAAAGAAGAAATGCTTTTAGGTACTCATGACGGCGTGAAACCCTTCGGCGCAGCAGTTATAGAGCGGGCAAATGAACTAGGGATGGTGGTAGACCTTGCCCACCTTAGTTACCATGGTTTTTGGCGGGCGTTGGGCATTTGCCGGAAACCTGTATTGGTGAGTCATGGCGCTTGCTATACCCTTTGTCCTCATGTGCGAAATCTGCGGGATGAACAATTAAAAGCGTTAGCAGAATATGACGGTGTACTGGGTATTTCTTTTGTGCCTGCTTTCTTAAATGAAAAGGCGGAGCGGTCTGTGGAGGATATTTTGCGCCATATTGATTATGGGGTAGAGAAGGCGGGTGTTGACCATATTGGTATTGGTTCGGATTTTGACGGCGTAGAGACGCTGCCTCAAGGGGTCAATGATTGTCTCTTTCTTTCTTATTTGGCAGAAGCGTTAGATAAACGGGGTTATGACAGAGCGGCTATCGATAAGATTATGGGTGATAATGTCTATCGGGTTTTACTTGCTAATCTGCCGAAAAGAAATGGTTAGCGTTTTTTTTTGTCCGGATGTGGTAAAATAAAAGAAAAGGTTGGCAAAAGGAAAAAGGATTTACATGAGCGGAATTGATATGCATGTTCATAGCGTAGCCTCAGACGGGAACTGTACGGTAAGAGAAATTGTTGCCCTGGCAAAGACGAAGGGATTAGACGGTGTTGCTATTACAGACCATGATACGGTGCAGGGCTTAGCCGAAATAGATGTGATTAGCAGAGAGGAACGGTTTCCCATTTTCCCCGGCATTGAGATTAGCACGGTCTGGGAGGGGCAGTCTATTCATGTCTTGGGATATTTGTTTGATAAAGATAATGAGACGCTTCTGTCCTGGTTAGCAGAACGACAAAGGGAGCGGATAGAACGGGTGAAAAATATTCTTAACCAACTGAAAGAATTAGGTATTGAGTTAGACGAAGAAGCGATTTTTGCCCAACAAAATCTCGGTTCTTTGGGCAGAGTCCATATTGGGCAGGCGATGATTAAGGCGGGGTATACTTATACGTTGGACCAGGTTTTTCGTAAGTGGTTGGGAGAGGACGGTCCTATTGTCATACCGCCTCACAAGGTAACGCCAAGGGACGCCGTCAATGTGATTCATCAAGCAGGGGGACTGGCTGTTCTTGGGCATCCAGGACTGTCCCATTGCGACCAATGGCTGGATTTATTTTGCGACTGGAAATTGGACGGTATCGAAGTGGTTCACCCTGAACATAAGAAAAAACAACGGAAACGGTATCGGCAATATGCAGAAGACCATGGTCTCTTTGTCACAGCGGGTTCGGATTTTCATCGTGATGGTCTGGGCAGATGCGCAATAGAGATAGGCGATTTGCCAAAGCGGTTTCACCGTTTCATTTCGGATGTAGAAGGACCTTGTTCATAAAAAGAGGAGATGCGGCATATACTAACCTAACTTAAGAAAAGGAAAAGCAAGTTGGGGTGTGGAAATATGGCAGAATCTGCATATCAGGAAGAACAAATCGCTTTATTAGAGGAAGAAATCGCCTTTCTCAAAGAAAAGGTGGGCGCGTTAAGAGAAAGCCGTCAAATCCTAATGGGACTTTTGGAACAGCAAATGGCGGCGGAACACAACCGTGTTTATACGCTGGAACAGGATATTGCCCGTTTGAAAAAAGAAAATCTTTATTTCAAAAAGCAAACATTGCAACGGAAAATGATATTCTGAAAACGATGGTAAAAAAAATAGAGGAAAATCAGAGAAATTGCGAAAAAACAGTTGTGTTTTATAGGGCTTTGGTGGTAGAATACTACTAATATAGGCGTGTTGTTTTATAAGGACAAGTTATTTTGTTGTTGTGAAAAAACCGTGCAGGACTAGAAAATATGAAGTAAGAAAGGGATGGCAAAATTGGTAGAAAAATTCGCAAAAGAAGGTATTACTTTTGATGATGTGTTATTGATTCCCGGCGCGTCTAGTGTATTGCCGAAAGATGTTGATATTACCACCCATTTGACCAAGGATATTGTTCTTAATATTCCTTTTATGAGTGCAGGTATGGATACGGTAACAGACTCCCGCATGGCAATTGCTATTGCCAGAGAAGGCGGCATTGGCGTTATCCATAAAAATATGTCTATTGAACGGCAGGCATTGGAAGTGGATAGAGTAAAACGGTCTGAGAACGGCGTTATTGTAGACCCCATTCATCTGACGCCTGATCATACCATTGCTGATGCGCTCAATGTGATGAACCGTTATCATATCTCCGGCGTACCAGTAGCCATAGAAGGCAAATTGGTAGGGATTTTAACCAACCGTGATTTACGTTTTGAAGACGACTTCACAAAAACAGTAGGCGAAGTGATGACCAAGACCAATTTGGTAACTGCACCGATTTCTACCACATTGGAAGAAGCAAAAGATATCCTTAAACATCACAAGGTAGAAAAGTTGCCTTTGGTAGATGAAAAAGGTTTATTAAAAGGTTTAATCACCATTAAGGATATTAAGAAAACCAAAACCCATCCTAACGCTTGTAAAGACTCCCGCGGCAGACTTCGGGTAGCGGCCGCTGTAGGCATTGCCAAAAACACTATGGAACGGGTAGAACAATTGGTTGCAGCCGGTGTAGATGCTCTTGTTCTGGATACCGCTCATGGTCATTCTCAAAATGTCATCACCGTTGCGCAAAAAATCAAATCCGCTTATTCTAATGTAAACTTGATTGCCGGGAATATTGCTACGGCAGAAGCGGCCAAGGCATTGATTGATGCTGGCGCTGACGCTGTGAAAGTCGGTATCGGACCCGGTTCTATCTGTACGACTCGCGTCATTGCAGGCATTGGTGTGCCGCAGGTAACTGCCATTTATGATGTGGCTAACGTTGCCTCTCAATATGGTATTCCTGTTATTGGTGACGGTGGTATCAAATATTCCGGCGATGTGGTAAAAGCTATTGCTGCAGGGGCTGATGTGGTAATGATGGGTAGTCTTCTTGCTGGCACAGAAGAAAGCCCTGGTGAAATCGAAATCTACCAAGGAAGAAGTTTCAAAGTATACCGCGGCATGGGTTCTTTGGGCGCTATGAAGGAAGGCAGCAACGACCGTTACTTCCAAGAAGACGCGGCGAAATTTGTACCGGAAGGCATCGAGGGTCGCGTACCTTACAAAGGTGCTTTGGCTGATACCATTTTCCAATTGGTTGGCGGCTTACGGTCTGGCATGGGCTACTGTGGTACGGCTACCATTCCTGATTTGAAGAAGAACGGTAAATTTGTAAGAATTTCTTCTGCGAGCCTGGTTGAAAGCCATCCTCATGACGTACAAATTACCAAAGAAGCGCCAAATTATCATTTGTAATCTTTGAGCTTGATTTCGGACAAGGAATAAAATGCAAGGCGGCAATCGGGAAATTTCCGGTTGCCGCCTTTTTAAGCAATCTTTAAGAATTTATGTATAATATAAACACGGTTTCCATAAATAATAAAGAAAGAAATTGATTGCAATAAGAAGGCAGGATTGCAGTATGAAAAAGATAATTGGTTTTGCTCTGTTGGCAATTGTTATCATTGGTGGTCTTTTTGTCTGGTATTGGGGAAACAGCTATGGCTTTCTGGTGCCTAATCGGACGGAAGACGGAAAACGAACGGAAACGGCATTTCCCTATTCTAAGCAGTGGATTAACGTATTGGTGGTAGGGTCTGACCGTAACGATAAAGCCCATGATGTGGGACGCTCCGATACCATTATGGTAGTAGGCGTTGATTTAAAAAATAAAAAAATCAATATGCTTTCCATTCCGCGGGATACCAGAGTGACCATCCCTGGCAGAAAATATGCGTCCCGAATCAACGAGGCGTATAGCGTAGGAGGCGTGGAGAAGGTCAAAGAAACGGTATCCGGGCTTTTGGGGATTCCTATTGACTATTATGCGGAGACTAATTTTGAAGGATTTAAGGATGTGGTCGATTTATTAGGTGGGGTGGAAATAGACGTCGAGGAACGGATGAAAGCCCATACGCACTATGATAACATTGATTTACAGCCGGGATTACAAACATTAAACGGCGCAGATGCTCTTGGCTATGTGCGGTTTCGTTATAATGCAGCAGGAGACTTTGGTAGAGCCCAGCGGCAACAAAAGTTCTTAATCGCGGTGGCAAAGAAAATGACCCAGCCAAGCAATATTACAAAGTTGCCTGCCCTTATGGAAAAAATGGATGAGGTGGTCGATACGGATTTGACTGTTCCTCAGATTTTGCGGCTTGCCAAAGACTTTGTAGGGATTGCGCCGGAGGATGTGACGCACGCCCTTTTGCCTGTTTATGGAGAAACCATTAACGGCGCCAGTTACCAGATTATTAAAGAAGATGAAATGAAAAAAGTGGTACAGCAGTTATTTTATCCTCAAGATGAGAATGGAAATGAGAAAACTGCTGATAATAAAAAGATAGATTAGGAATGAATAAATAGATACCAATCATGGAGAAAAGGCGCTTTTAAAAGCGCTTTTTTGCTATACGGAAAGAAGAATTTGTTATATAATATATAAATAGGTAGTTATTACGTAATGAATCGTTTTATATCGTTTGCGAAAAGGGGAAACGGAGGCTCTTTATGAAGAAAAAAGGGGCGGACAACTCGGAATTTGAGGGTGTTTTGGAAGGCTTAACAAAAGAGTCCAATGAAATAAAGTTGAATCTTCATGCGGGACATCGACACCGAGTGAAACAACGGTTTGTTGATGAAGGCTTGAAAAACTTCCATGACCATCAAGTATTGGAATTACTGCTGTTTTATGCGCAGCCATATAAAGACGTCAATGAACTTGCCCATCTTTTGCTTTTAAAGTTTGGTTCTTTATCCGGGGTATTTGAGGCAAGTCTTGCTGATTTGATGTCGGTAAAAGGCGTGGGGTATAATACTGCTGTTCTCCTTTCTTTGATACCCAGTATCGTGAATCGTTATCAAATGGATAAGTGGCGGGAGAAAGAATGTCTGGATACCTCGTCTAAAGTAGGAAATTATGCGCTTTCTTTGTTTGCCGGACGGGTAAACGAAGCCATTTGTCTGATTTGTTTGGACGGTCATAACAATGTCAATGGTACGCACATTGTAACGGAAGGCGTTATCAATGAAGTTGCTTTTCAACCTCGTCTTATTGTAGAGGCGGTTATTCGCGCGCAAGCAAAAAATATTATTATCGCGCATAACCATCCCGGCGGTTCATTGCGACCCTCCAGTCAAGATGTGGCGCTAACGAAACAATTAATTGCCATATTAAGAGCAATTTCTGTAAAAGTATTAGATCATGTGATTGTAGGCAAAGGTAAATATTTTAGCTTTGCGGAAAGTGGTATGTTAACGTTGTGCTATCAGCCTGATAAGAAAGGGAAAACAACGGAAACAGATAAGAATTAGGAAGGAAAAGATATGGGTGAATTTGTTCATTTACATAATCATACGGAATACAGCTTATTAGACGGGGCGGCAAGAATAAAAAAGCTTATTGCCCGAGCCAAAGAGCTAAATATGTCCGCTATTGCCATCACCGACCATGGCGTCATGCATGGGGTAGTGGATTTTTATAAAGAGGCATTGAAAGAGGATATTAAGCCGATTATTGGTTGTGAGGTATATGTTGCACCTCGTACTCGTTTTGATAAAGAGCCGAGAAAGGATGACTCAGCCTTTCACTTAATTCTTCTGGCAGAAAACCAGACTGGCTATGAAAATCTTTGTAAAATTGTTTCCTTTGCCTCCCTGGAAGGTTTTTATTATAAACCTAGGGTAGATAAGGAATTGTTGCAGCAGTATCATGAAGGGATTATTGCTCTTTCTGGGTGTATTGCGGGACAAGTTTCCCAATCACTTCTTGCCGATAAGTATGAAGAGGCCAAAGCCATTGCCAAGGAATACAGTAAGATTTTCGGTGAAAACAACTACTTCATTGAAATCCAGCAGCACGGCATGGAAGAAGAGCATATTGCTAATCGTGGTTTAATCCAGATTGCCAAGGAATTAGACCTGCCTTTGGTTGCTACCAACGACTTACACTATGTTAATAAAGAAGACGCCTTGGCACACGACATTTTGCTTTGTATCCAGACGGGGCGGGTGAGGGACGATGTCAACCGTATGCGTTTCCCTAGCGATGAGTTTTACTTAAAAAGCGCAGAAGAAATGGAGCTGCTCTTTGGGGAATATCCTGAGGCGTTGGAAAACACGGTGAAAATTGCCGAGCGGTGTCATATCGAGTTTGAATTTGGGCATTTGTATTTGCCTCGTTTTGACGTGCCGGAAGGGCATACCTTAGATACCTATTTGCGGGAATTATGCGAAGATGGCATGAAGAAACGGTATGGGGTGGTTACGCCGGAGCTGCAGGAACGGCTGGATTATGAGTTGGATATTATTAAGACTATGGACTTTTCCGGCTATTTCCTTTTGGTATGGGATATGATTAACTTTGCCCATAAAGAAGGCATCTATGTGGGACCGGGGCGTGGATCTGCTGCCGGGAGCATTACCGCTTATAGCCTCGGTATTACCAATATTGACCCCATTCGTTATAATCTGTTGTTTGAACGGTTCTTAAACCCGGAACGGGTAACGCCGCCGGATATCGATACGGACTTCTGTTATGTGCGCCGTTTAGAAGTAGTGGACTATTTATTCCGCAAATATGGACAAGACCATGTGGCAATGATTATCACCTTCGGTACGATGCTTGCCAAAGGGGTGATTAAAGACGTTGGCAGAGCCTTGGATATGCCTTATAGTGAGACGGACCGTATTGCGAAGATGATACCTGCAGAGTTGGGTATTACGCTGACAGACGCCATGAAGAAAAATCCGGAGCTCCAAGAAGCATACGATACGGAACCTGCTATTAAAGAGTTAATTGATATTTCTTTGCAGCTGGAAGGGATTCCTCGTCACTCTTCCATTCACGCGGCAGGGGTAGTAATCGCCCAGAAAAAAGTAATCGACTATATGCCGGTAATGAAAACCTCCGATAACATCGTTGTTACCCAGCTCCCGAAAGAACAGGTAGAGGAGCGGGGCTTGGTAAAAATGGACTTGTTGGGGCTGCGAACGTTGACCGTTATCGGCGACGCAGTAGCCAATATCAAACAAACTCATGGCATTGATATTGATATTCATAACATTGCTACCGATGACCCTGCTGTTTATGAAATGTTGTCTCGTGGGGAAACAGGCGGCGTGTTCCAGTTAGAAAGCGACGGTATGAGAGGGATTCTTCGCAGCTTGCAGCCGGAGCGGTTTGAGGACTTAATCGCTGTGGTTGCTTTGTATCGTCCCGGTCCGTTGGGCAGCGGCATGTTGGACGACTTCATTGCGCGGAAACATGGCTTAACCAAGTCGACCTATTTACACCCAATTCTGGAGCCGATTTTAGAGGAAACCTATGGCGTTATCCTCTATCAGGAGCAGGTTATGCAGATATCCTCTCGTATGGCAGGCTTTACTTTGGGGGAGGCGGACTTATTGCGCCGCGCCATGGGCAAAAAGAAGCCGTCCATTATTGCGGCAAAGAGAAAAGACTTTGTTGATGGGGCGAAAAAGAATGGCGTCTCCGAGAAAATCTCAGGGGAAGTATTTGACTTAATGGCATATTTTGCAGGATACGGCTTTAACAAAAGTCACTCGGCAGCTTATGCTTTCGTTACTTATGAGACGGCATGGCTGCGGTGTCACTATCCCGTAGAATATATGGCGGCGCTTTTGACCAGTATCATGGATAACATGGATAAAGTGCCGGAATATATTGAGGAGTGTCGTAATTCCGGTATTTCCGTATTGCCGCCCAATATCAATGAAAGTCGTTCCGACTTTACCGTGGCCGGGGATAATATCCGTTTTGGTTTAGGTGCTGTAAAGAATGTTGGGAAAGACGCTGTAAAAATCATCATCCAGGAGCGGGAAGCAAACGGCAAATTTACCTCTATCATGGATTTGTGTGAGCGGGTAGCTCTCAATAAAAAGATGTTGGAAAGCCTTATCAAATGTGGTGCGCTGGACGGTTTAGGTCATAACCGTGCTCAGATGTTAGATGCCATGGAAAATCTTTTGGAAGTAAGCAAGAAGATTGCGGAGGAGAAAAACTCCAATCAATTATCTCTTTTTGATTTTGGTATGGAAGAAGCGGAAACTGCTACCATTGATTTTGCTATGCGGGATATTCCGGAATTCTCCGAACGGGAACTCCTTGCTATGGAAAAAGAAATGATTGGTTTTTACGTGAGTGGTCATCCCGTCATGGTTTATGAGGAAATCTTTCAGAAGAAGGGCTTGCTCTCCGTGGGCGATGTGCTAAAGAAAGATAACGATGAAAAGGTGAAATTAGGCGGACTGATTACCGGCTATCGCCAGCATCTGACCAAGAAGGGCGCCAATATGGCAATGTTTAATATCGAAGATATGCGCGGGTCTATTCGTTGTCTTGCCTTTCCTAAAGTATTTGAGCAATACCGTAAAATGTTGGGCGAGGGGAGAGTAGTCATCGCGAGCGGACGGATGAGCGTGGAAGACGAGGAGAAAAAGCTCTTTGTGGAAAGCGTGCAGCCGCCGCAAAAGCTCTACATTCGCTTGCCTTCCAGCACGGATAGAGTCGCTTATGACCAGGTTATTTCTGTACTCTCTCAAAATCAGGGTGATGTGCCGGTGAGCCTGTTCTATTCAGATATTGCCCAATATCGGGAGCTTCCCGAGCAGCTTTGGGTTCTTGCCAATCGGCAGGTCCTTAGTGAAATGGAAGACCAGTGGGGCGCAGATAATGTGATTTTACGATAAAAATAAAAGAGAAAACCGAACAGGAGCGGTTTTCTCTTTTTGATTTAAGCGATATGGTCAGAGGAAGGATTACCATAATAACACAATGTGGAAACATAACGCAAAAAGCGGTGGGTTCGTTTATCAATATCCGCTTGGGTTAAGCCTTGATAAAGCAAGATATCCTTCATGACGGCGTTGACTTTTGTTTGTATTGGGGGTTGTCCTTGTCCCTTGGCTGTGGCGAAATCCAGATGATAAATTTCTTCTGTGACGCGTTCCAGGACCAGGGTGAATGTGCCGAGAGTGACTTCTCCTTCCGTAAGAGGAAAGGTATAGGCTGCAATGTCCATAGAAATTTTTTGTTTGCTTGCTTCTGTGTAATGGCGCAAAACGATTTCCTGTTCCACAAAATGCAGTCGCTCTTTAGCGAGTTCAAGGGGCGTCGCCCCATATGCTTTGACCAGGTAGGTTTCTAATTGTTCTATGGTCTTATAATTCGGTTTTAATTGGCTAGTCATTTCCGCCAGCCATTGTTGATGAGACGCTGCCATATCCATATGATTTCCTCTTTCTTTGTTAATCTAATCATGGGGATTTTCTTTTATTGTAAGCCTATTTTAGACGATTTGACAAGTTGGAAAGAGAAATTTCCGGAAATTTATTTTTCGTTTTCATCTACCCAGTTTTTCGCCCGGAGGATATTTTCCTCTGACGGCATGGGAATATGCCCCGGGTGATGATAGATATGATGTTCGGCTAGCGCCAATGTTTCAAAGGCTTCTTGTTTTTGGGGAATGATTTTGTCCCCAGTCGTTTTTTTCCTTTTCATGATATCTTTTGTTTACCTCTTTTTTCTGTTTTCTGCCAACAGTTTTATGCTTTTATTTTTTCTCTTATTCCATAAAATATACGGTTTTTTCGTATCATTTGGCGCGCGCCCTCATAGGATAGTGCATAAAGGGTGGATGCGGAAAGAGGTAAGCTCTCATGCGTAAGATGATGATATTGCTGTTAACCGTAGTTGTTTGTTCCTTCTGGTTGTCAAATGTACTTGTCTTGTCAGGGGAAAAAGATGTTTTTTATCAGGGCGGAACTTATGCCGCGCTGTATGCGGGAAATTATAATCAGGTGGCAACTGTGGGACAAATCAAGGAAAAAGGAAACTTTGGTTTGGGTGTGTTTGATTTATTGGATGGAGATATGATTGTGTTGGATGGCAAGGTTTACCAAGCTGACAGCAGTGGTAATGTTACAAAGGTGAAAAATGATGCAGGGGTGCCTTTTTATGAAGTGGTGAATTTTCAAGTTGATAGCGAAAAAGAATTAGGTTCGGTAGAGAGTATCAGACAACTATATAATCAGTTGGACCGTTTCCGTAAGCGTGATGATGTGATTTATGCCATTCGGATAGAGGGGACTTTTCCGCAAATAAAAACGGCCGCTTTCTCGCGGCAATATTATCCCTATCCTAATCTTGCAGAGGCAGCGGAAAGACAGGGGGTTTTCCATTATGAAAATGTTACCGGAACATTAGTGGGCTTTTGGTTACCGGATTGTGTGGATACTATGAATCAACCGGGATATCATTTTCATTTTCTCTCAGATGACAGGCAAAAAGGCGGACATTTGTTGGAACTAGAAATGGAGAAGGGAATCGGACAGTTTGATGAAATCGTAGAAATGAATATCGCTTTTTCTGGCGTCATGACAACGCCTCTTGCTGGGGAGCAAGTGTTACCGACTATGATAACAAGGCAGAATGGTTTATCCGAACCATAGGGAGAGCTATTTATCCTGGTAGTCACTGAAATCCAACAAATCTTTGGCCTGTACCTACAGCGCTTCTGCTAATGTAAATAGAATTTCCAGGGAAAAGGAGCGGTGGTCCGTTGTGGACTCAATATAGCTAATATAACTACGGCTGATATGACTGATTTCCGCCAACTTTTCCTGTGAAAACCCCAGTTTTTTACGATATTTTTTTACATTCTTTGCTAAATAAGTAAACGATTCCTCATGTCTTGACACGATATCACTTCCTCTTTAGCTTATTGTAGAATAATTTGTCGTTTGTTATTGTTTGACATAGTTTGCAGAATTATGTATGTTAGACAGGGTAGGGGGTATATTTTGTAGAAAGATGGGAGTGATGATGTTGAAAAACCAACAATTATCGATGCTGCAACCATGCAAAGAAATCGAAAAAAATAATCAGTTAGAGAAAGGGGCGTTTGCCGCTTTAGAATTAAATAAACAGTATATGACTGCGATTCTTTGTTCTATTCTTACCATTGAGAAGGAATTATTTGCCATTACTGATGTTTTGACCGGGCGGATATCCGATTAAGAGACACAAAATAACGCTGCTTTTCATAAACTAATAAGAAGACCATGGGAAAGTGGTGTTGCTCGATGTTTTTAGAGGAAAGCCCCTATCTTTATCTATATGGAACTCTTACGTTGCGGGGGACAAGCCGTTATGAAAACAGATTCTTTCCGGACTCTCTGTTTTTACAGCAATTGCCACAATGGAAAGATGAAATCGTTGCTGTCAATTTTGTTGTGCCGCCGGATTCTCGTGTTGTTCTTTTTATGGGGGACAGGCTGTTTTTATCTGCCTGCCGTCTCTATCGGAACGGGGTGCCATTGAGTGGAGCGGAACGGAAGGGGCTTTTAAAGTAGACGGTCAACTCTTTTCTATTTGCTTATTTTGGCGGTAAGGAATATAATAAAATTAAGGATTAACAGCTTTTATGAGCAGAACAAGCAAGAAAAGAGGCGGGAATCGTGGCAGAAAAGTTTGGGTTTGCTGTGATTTGTTTGATTATTTCTGCAATATGGGCGTTTTTTGCAGATTTAATTGCAAAGCATAGAGGTTACACCAGTATGCTTTATTTTTGGTTGGGGTTCTTCTTTTGGCCTTTTGGCATTTTTATTGCGGCATTGCAGCCCGATTTATATGTGGATAAGCCTGACCATTCCCATGGTGCGGATATTCGGGTAAAGGGCAATGATGGTAAGCCCGTATTGGGTGTGGTGGAAAACTGGTATCAGCAAATGCCGATAGGGCTTTTGCATAATCAGATTATTGTTAACCGTAATCGGGATCATGCTTATTTGATTTTGACCTTTTTAAATCGGGGCAATAAAGTCATCAACTCCTTTCATTTGCAGATTACCTGTTTAGATGATTGCGGTGACCCGGTGGGCGAGAATGCTGTTATCTATCATGCTTATCAGGATTTGGCTGTGCCGCCGGGAGAGAAATTCGGTGATAAACGGAATGTTTTGCTGCCGTCGTCTTTTACCCGTCGGGTACAGATTAAGCCTATTAAGATGCTCTTTGGCGATGGTACGATTTTACGAGGGGAAGAAATTGATTTGACAGATGTAGAACGGTTACCACAAATGCGGCTTTTAAAGAAAAAATCTCCTTATGAGCAGTTTTTGGTGGATAAATACGGTGAAAAAAATGCTGATTTTCCTGCGTTGTATATACCTGAGCAGCTGGATGACGCTACCTGGAGTTGTTTTTGCGGTAAAGTAAACAGCCATGGGGATACCTGTGAGCGTTGCGGCAGAAGCAAAGAAAAAACTTTTGCTGTCTATAATGAAGAATTTATGGGTGAAAAACTGGCAGAGCTTATGACAGACCAGGAAGAGTATAAATATTACCGCTTTAATAAAGGATTGGAATAATGATTTCAATAAAATAAAAAAGAGAGGCATGAAACCTCTCTTTTTATTAAGTACGAATGCCTTCTATATGGAGAAAGCGAATGTTGGCGAATACATAAGTAGAAAGCTGCCGCATATGGGCGTCAAAGGTGTGAGTGGAAATGAAAATCCCTTCGGGGGTGGGTGCGCCGTCTATACCGCTGATGAAAAGAGAGTGATAAAAGTGACCTGTTTCATCACCTAGCTGGATAACATCTCCCGGTATCATGTTCTCTATACTGCATTCTTTGGCAAAAGGTCCTTTGCCGCCATTTCCGGTAAGAAAGCGGTAAAGGGGTTCTACTCCGGTCCAGGCAGGGGCGCGGTCCTTTGCAGAGCGGTAATACCAGCCATAGTTGGGGGTAGTATTCATGACGCCGCTACCGGCATAAAGACACTGAGAGATAAAGTTGGTACAGTCTCCGCCCATGGTGCTGAAATCCTGATAAGCGGGGTTTCGCTTCTTCGCCCATTGGGTGCAGTAGGCAATAGCCTTTTCTCTGTTGTAGGAGATTTGTTTCATAAGAATTCCCTTTCTTTTTTCTATATGTTATGCGAAGAAAAAAGAAAAGGAGATTGTGAAGATTTGGCAAATATTATAAAGAATAGGGATGTCAGGAAAGAGACAGGAATGGAGAGGACGCATATGGGAAAAAGAAGCCTTGTTTTGGCATTTGTTAGTATTTTGTGTATGAGCTTTCTGGTAAATGGTATTTTGTTTATGGAGTGGAGCAAAGAGAAAAAGCAAACCACCGATTTAAATGCCCAAGTGGCGGAGGTTACAGCTGATAACGAGCAGCTGCGGAAAACCGTGGCGGAACTGGAAGGTACGATTGCTTATCCGGAACAAAAGGAGGAAGCGGTGAATGCCGATTGGCAGCATAGTATTTGGTGGCGCGCTGCGATGCTGCGAGGAGACAGTGAGAAGGAAGCCGCTTTTAATCAGCGTATCAATGAAAACCCTATTGACGCTTATTTCCACGGTCTAAAAGAACCGGTAACCACCGTCGACTTTAACGCTTATTATTATCTTTATGAAAATGCTTGGAAAGATGAAATGGATGCTGTCTATCAGAAATTGCTCGTGTTATTAAAAGACCCTGCTTTGCAAAAACAATTTATTGAAGCGCAGACGAATTTTGCTGCTGGGATTCAGGGCGATTATGATATTGCAGTTGCTGCTTTTGGTGCAGAAGGTTCATATCCTATGTATGGCACCAACGTATGGTTATTAAATGCCGGGCTTGCTCAAGGGTATAAAGAACGGACCATTGCTCTCTTAGAATGGACTTATTTCTTAGACGATCGCATTGATTTTACATTCAATGCCACAGAATTTCAGAAAAAATATGACCCTTCGGATTTGCGGGAACAAAATAGCAATGCTGACCGTCAAAATAGTGTAACAGACGGAAATGTTGGCGTTCAAAGTCAACAGAGTCAACAGAGTCAGCCGGGGCAGCAAAGTCAACAAGGGCAAAACGGAGAAAACAGATAAGTTGACCTGACCTTGGACGATTTTGCCTATCTGTCTGTTTCTATAAAGATAATAGGAAGACGAACAGAAGAAAGGAAAATCGCTATGAAGAAGGTTTTACTGATGATTGGGACGTCGCTCTTGCTTTTTGCTTTTGCACTGCCTTGCTATGCCGCCCAGAAAATTGCCATTACCTTAGACGGCGTGCCGCTGACTACAGAGATTGCGCCCGTTATCATCAAAGGGCGGACTTATGTGCCTGCTCGCGTTATTGCAGAGAATCTGGGCGCGTCTGTGGACTGGAAAGATAACAGCGTGATTATCTATACGGCTGCGGGCGAAATGATAACATTGCCTGTTGGCAGCAAAACGGTAACTTCCACATATCCCGATGGTGTGGATGAGACAGGAGAAACTTATACGGCAGTTGGTACTTACACCATGGAACAGCCTGCCCGCACGGTCAATGGTAGGGCTATGGTGCCTTTGCGGGATATGGGGCTCTTAATGGGGGCAAACATTGACTATGTAAAGGGTACGGTCATTATTACGACTGTTCCTTACCGCATTAACGACAAACCTGCTGAGCTGACTTATGAGTGGCACATGACAGCAGGCAGCAGCATTAACCAAATCAAAGGCAATATGAACATCGGACAAATGCATTATTGGCTGACGGAAGGCAAAGGGGTAGAGGTCGCAGCACCTGTTTCCTATGGTTGTAATGTCAATCTGGACCCGCCAAACTATTATTATCTGGATAAGCACTATCGTTTCTATACGGACGGAATAGATATTACCAAACCGGGACAAGAAAATTTCGATGTCTATACCCATACTTCTTATGACGGCAATCCCATTCCGGAAGGGTATAGCCAATTTCTCTTACATGATGTAGACCAGGATAAATGGTATCAGTTTGACGCTGAAATTTATGAAAAAATTGATAACTTTCTGTTGAATTTAGGCGACGATATGTGGGAAAACTTATCTAATACTATTCTATAGAAACGAAATGGAGGAGGAATGTAACAATGAAGAAATTCTTACTAACCATAAGTGCTGCTTTTATGATGGTAGCTTTTGCTGTGCCTTGCTATGCAGCACAAAAAATCTCTATTACCTTAGACGGTGTACCACTTTCCACAGATGTTGCTCCTGTGGTGGTGAAGGGTCGTACCTTAGTCCCTGCCCGCGTCATTGCAGAAAATATGGGAGCGGCCGTGGATTGGCAGGATAACAAAGTTGTCATCTCGACGGCAACGGGAGAAGTGATAACCTTGCCGATGCGGAGTCGCATTGCAACGGCTGTCAATCCTGATAAATCGGTCAGCGAATACGAAATGGATGTGCCTGTTCAAACCAGAAATGACAGAACCGTCGTTCCTCTTCGCTTCATTGCCGAAGCTATGGGTGCAGATGTAGACTATAAAGACGGTAAAGTGATTATTACTACCAATCCTTTGGTGGTAAATAGTAAAACCATCGCCTCTGTGACCTATACCTATTACATGACTATGGGTGGCAGTATTTCCGAATTTAAAGGAAACGCCAATATTTATCAATTCTATCATCTGCTCCAAGCAGGGAAGGGCGACCCTGTTGCCGCTCCTGCTTACTATGGCAGACATGTGAATTTAGACCCGGAATATTTCTATTATCTCCAAGGAAATTATCGTTTTTATGCAGAACCTATCGTTATTAACGAAGCAGAAAATTATATCAGCGAAGGCGCGGTGAATTACGCTCTTTACAGCTCGTTGACCACAGGCGGTTCTTTACCGGAGGGATACAGCAAAATGCTGCTTCATGATGAAGACGCCGACCAATGGTATACCTTTGATACGGATTGTTTCGAACAGATGGAAAACTTCAGATTACAGCTTTGGCTGACAGATATGCGGAAAGAGATTTTTAACAATATTGTATAAGCAAACAAAAAAACGCTCTGTAAAAACAGAGCGTTTTTTATTTTGATAGCAAACAGCTAAAATTTTACTTCTTTGCCTTGTTTCTGCCACTCTCTGAATTCGGCGGTAGCGGTGAAGAGAGCGTCGCCGGAGGAGTTGATGGCAGTTTCTAAAGAGTCTTGTACTACGCCAATGATAAAGCCGACGCCGACCATTTGCATGGCGACTTCTTGGGGGACACCTAAAAGGGAGCAAGCCATGGGAATGAGCAGGAGCGAGCCTCCTGCCACACCGGACGCGCCGCAAGCGCCCAAGGTTGCCACAAAACTCAAAATAATCGCCAGTAAAATATTAACTTCAATGCCTTGGGAAAAGGCGGCGGACAGGGATAAAATGGTGATGGTAATGGCTGCGCCGTCCATGTTAATGGTAGCGCCTAAGGGAATGGATACGGAATAATATTCTTTGTCCAGTCCCAATTTTTCACAGAGTGACATATTGACTGGTATGTTGGCGGCAGAACTTCTGGTGAAAAAGGCGGTAACGCCTGATTCGCGGAAACAGCGGAATACCAGTGGATAGGGATTCTTTTTTAGGCACAGAGCGGCAAGCAACGGGTCTATGATAAGGGCAACCACCAGCATACAGCCGACTAATACAAATAAGAGTTTTCCGTAAGTTGTAAAGATTTCTAAACCGTATTCGTTCACAGAGGAGAATACCAAGCCCATAATGCCGAAGGGTGCAAATTGAATAACCCAAGCCACGACCTTAGAAACGGCATTGGAAATATCGGTAAATATTTCTTTGGTGGTTTCGGAAGCAATGGCGCGTAATGCTAAGCCGAAAATAACTGCCCAGGTGAGAATGCCCACATAATTTGCGTTCATCAGAGCGGAGACGGGATTTGCCACCATGTTGTTGCCTAAGGTGCGGAATACTTCACCCAACCCTGCCGGGGCAGACTGATTGACTGCGTCGGTAAGGGGAATGGTAACCGGAAATAAAAAGCTGGCGCATACGGCGGCAACAGCTGCCAAAAAGGTGCTGGCAAGATAGAGCAGAATGACGGTACGAAACCGTTTGCCAATGCCGACGCCGGCGCTTGCCAGGGAGCTAATAACCAGGACAAAGACCAGAATAGGGGCAACCGCTTTTAATGCGCCGACGAAAAAATCGCCGAATATTGCGACAAAGCCCAGCTGCGGCACCCATAAGCCTAATGCAACCCCAATGATAAGACCGATGCAGATTCGAAGGATTAACGGTGTGTCTGTATAGCGTTTCCATAAGTTAGACATGGTTGTGTTCTCCTTATCAAATAAATTCTTAAATCAAGTATAGCTTGACTTGCTTATTTTTTCAAGGCAGCGGCAGCGGACGTCTGTTTTCCTTTCCCTTTGTTGCTGCGATTATGAGTCGGAGCTGATTGCTTTTTCTTGTTGCTTGGGGGCGTGTTTTTATGCAGGGTGGTGATTCTTTCCGGTATAATAAGGGGCGCTTTACGAGGTTTTCTTCCCCGTTCGCTTTGTCTTCCATGCCGACTTTGCTGCTTTTTATCATTTGCCGATTCCGGTAGAGGCTCCTCTTGTAATAAGGTAAATGTCACCGGTTTATCTTTAATGGTGGCGTTCTTCATCTTATCCAATACCAGTTGGGCGTCGTTATAGAGCAATTCAATATTGGTATAGTCTGGATAAATATCAATTTTACCGATTTGTTTGCCGGGAAGTCCTGTGCCTTCAGCCAGGGCGCTAACGATGAATTTGGCGGCGATTTTATCTCTGCGCCCAATATTTACCTGCAATTTGACTTTTGGGTTTTCTGTGGTAGCCACCATTTTTTCAGAGTTTGGCGCATAAATCAAGTTTGCAAACATTTGATTTTCTTCTGCCAAAAGATGCAGAAGTGCCAGGGGAAGTCGCGCTTCTTCCGCGCATGCAGTTCTTAGCTGTTCATAAAAATAGGTTTCTTCCTGTAAAGGGTTGTCTTTTAAAATAGTATGAAGTTTGGCAAAGAGTTGCTCCTTTTTTTGCCGGGTGATTTCTGCTCCGGAAGGGAGGGGCATCTTTTTAATGGGGGCTTTGATGTAGCGGGCAATATCTTGAATCTGGTGAATTTGCCGCCGTGTGTTGGCAAGGGTAAAAGAATAGCCTGTTTTTCCAGCTCTGCCTGTCCGCCCGATGCGGTGAATGTAATATTCGTATTCGGTAGGAATATCAAAGTTAAACACAGCCTCAATATTTTCTACGTCAATGCCGCGGGCGGCAACGTCTGTGGCGACTAAAATATTGGTTTTACCTAGCTTAAACTGCTGCATGGTTTGGTTGCGAGCTTGCTGCCGCATATCGCCGTGGAGACCGATGGCGTCGATGCCTAATTCCAATAATTGTTGGGTGAGGGCGTCTACCATTTTCTTGGTGTTGCAAAAGATAACAGACTTTGCCGGTTGGTAAAGGGAGAGCAGGGCGGCGATAGTCTCCGTCTTCCTGCCTTGGGGCACCTCATAATAATATTGGGTAATGGTGTCAATGGTTTTTTGACCTTTGTCCACTGCAATCAGTTGAGGGCTATTTTGAAACTCTTCGGTGATTTTCATAATCTCCGGCGGCATGGTGGCAGAGAACAATAGGGTTTGTCGTTCTTGCGGTGTTTGTGCTAAGATTGTGGTAATATCTTCATAGAACCCCATATTGAGCATTTCATCTGCTTCATCTAAAATCACCATGTTTAACTGGGAAAGTTTTAATGTCTTGCGGCGAATATGGTCTAACATTCTTCCTGGTGTGCCGATGACAATGTTGGCTTTTTTCAGTTGTTTGATTTGCAAATCCATGCTTTGTCCGCCGTAAACCAGAGCGAAATGGGCTGTCTTTTTGTATTTGGCGAATTTCTTCATTTCTTCCCAGACTTGGATAGCCAGCTCTCTGGTGGGGCAGAGAACCAGCACTTGAGGGCGATATTCGTTTTCCTCTGTAATGGACGCAATGGCAGGGATACCAAAGGCGGCTGTTTTCCCTGTACCGGTGCTGGAACGTCCGATGACGTCTTTTCCCTCTAAGATAATAGGGATTGCCCGAGCTTGGATTTCGGTCATTTCCCTGTAGCCCACTTGGGCAATGGCTTTTTGTAATTCAGGAGATAAATTTAGTGTTGTAAACAAGTTTTTTCCGTCCTTTATCAATCAATTTGTTATCATAATAAAATTTCGTGCAAAAATTTACTATTTATTTAACTTATCTATTTTACTATAATATAAGTATAATCGCTATCTTTTTTCGGAAATAATCTTGAAAATATATAAAATCGGAAAGTATTAGGTGAAATGGTATGGATTGGTCTTTTTATGCGCCGTTAATATTGATGCCGCTTATTGGCGGATTTATTGGTTGGGTCACAAATATGATTGCTATTCGGTTGTTGTTTCATCCCTATGAACCGGTAGTTGTCTTTGGCGTTGCCCTTCAAGGTGTCATTCCTAAGCGGCGGGGGGAAATGGCAACGCAAATCGGTAAAGTCGTGGCGGAGCAGCTCTTGTCTATGGAGGATTTACTGACGCGGTTTGATAAAAATAAATTTTATGAGGATTTGACATTGCAAGCGGCAGTTGCTGTAGAAAAACGAGTATTGGAAAAAATCCCTTCTATTGTGCCGCACAGCTTTGCTAAAAATATCGCTCACACCATCGGGGATATGGTTATCAAGGAAGCGCCTAAATTTATCTCTGACATGGAAGGTAATGTGAAACATAAATTGGTCAATGAAATAGATGTTGCCGCAATTATTACAGAGAAAATCAATGGCTTTGATATGAAAGAATTGGAGCAGTTAACATTAGAACTTGCCCATAAAGAGCTGCGAACGCTGGAAGTGTTGGGCGGTGTTTTAGGCGCTGTCATCGGTCTTTTCCAAGCAGGCATTGTTTTCTTGTTTTAAAAAAGGACCTGAAACTAAATGTTTAGTTTCAGGTCTTCGTCTTTTACCCAGCCTTTCTTCTTCATGGGTAGATAAATCAGATAAGAAAGCAGTCCCGGTAGGAGGAAATGGAGGAGACCAACGGCAAACCAAACGGAGCTGTCAAATCCCATGGCAGTGAAGGTGCCGATTTGTCCTACCAATCCGCTGGTACCCATACCTGCGCCGGAGGCAATATTGGTCATCATAAATACTTTGGTGGAGATTGGTCCTAAAATAGCGGCAGCAAGGGTAGGGGGAAGCAAAATCCGCCAGTTTTTAGCAATGTTTGCGATTTGCAGCATAGAAGTGCCTAATCCTTGGGCTAGGAAGCCACCAAAGCCATTTGCTCGATAGCTGATGACGGCAAAGCCAATCATCTGCGCGCAGCAGCCGACAGTGGCAGCACCGGCGGCTAAGCCCTTCAAATCTAGCATAATGGCAAGAGCGGCGCTGGAAATAGGCGCGGTCAATGCCAATCCCATAAGGACAGATACGATAATGCCCATAAGGAACGGCTGTAATTCTGTGGCATTGCTGATAACTTGTCCCAAAGAGGTCATAAAAAGGCTGACCATGGGACCGATGGTTCTGGCAGTAAGACTTCCGAAAATTAAGGTAACGGCAGGGGTGACCATGATGTCTACTTTGGTTTCTTTAGATACGGCTTTCCCAAATTCACTGCCGATGGCAGCCGCAACAAAAGCGCCTACCGGACCACCTAAATCAGCGCCTATGGTCCCGGTAATAGCGGAGGCGAAGAGCACCAAAGGCGGCGCGTTTAATCCATAGGCGACGCTGACGCCGACGGCTGCCCCCATCATTGCCATGGCTTTTGCGCCGGTATCAAATAAAAATTGAGAGACGCTGTTTTCTCCCAAAAGGAGAATGGTTTGTTCTCCAACGGTTTTTAAGATAAGCCCGATGAGCAGAGAGGCAAATAGCCCCAAGGCCATAGCGGAAAGGGCGTCTTGAATATATCGTTTGAAGGTGAAGCGAATGTCTTTTCTCTCTAAAAATTCTTTGATTGCCATCATGAAAATGCCTCCTTTTTGCGTAAAAGGTATAAATTAAAGGAAATTATAGCAGAAATAGGGGAGGGAAACAAGAAAAATTTGCAATAAATTTTCAGAAAAGAGACCGAAAAGCATAAATTCCCCATTGCGAAATCAGATAGTGGCGGTTATAATTTTTAGTGTATAAATCTTTTTTGATATGTTGAGATGTATCCGAAAAGAAGAAAAAATGTTAGAAGGTAAAACGGAAGAAAGAAGGAAGGATTTAACATGAAAACAAAAAAACTCTTATCCATGCTTTTAGCTGGAACCATGATGGTAGGCGTCCTTGCCGG
>CATIYQ010000083.1 GCA_949739465.1 uncultured Peptococcaceae bacterium
GAGTGCCCTCCTGGTGTACCTGGAGAATTTATTTCTCGGGGGTATAATACCATGAAAGGGTATTATAAAATGCCGGAAGCAACGGCACAGGTTTTGGATAAAGATGGTTGGCTTCACTCCGGGGATATTGCAACTGTGGACGAAAACGGTTATTATAGAATTACCGGACGGATAAAAGATATGATTATCCGTGGCGGGGAAAATATCTATCCTAAAGAAATCGAAGAATTCTTATATACCCACCCGGCAGTTAAAGACGTGCAGGTTATCGGCGTTCCCAGTGAAGTATATGGGGAAGAAGTCATGGCATGTATCATCTTAAAAGAAGATTGTACCACGACCGAAGAGGAGATTATGCAATTTGTCAAAGGACATATGGCACGGCATAAGACGCCCAAATATATTAAGTTTGTTGATAGTTTCCCTATGAATGCAGCGGGAAAAATTCTCAAATATAAAATGCGGGAACAAGCGGTGGAAGATTTGAGATTGCAAGCAGAATCCGGTAATGTAACAGCATAAATAACAGGTAAGAGAGGAGGAATCATCATGAAATTTGCTTTTTCTACAATTGGTTGTCCTGAGTGGAGTTGGAAAGACATGGTTGCCACAGCCAAGGACTTGGGGTATGACGGCATTGAAATTCGCGGCATTGCCAATGAATTATATGTACCCAAAACCACGCCTTTTTTGCCTGAAAATATTGCCGCCACAAAAAAGTTATTAAAAGAAAAAAATCTGGAAATTTCTATGTTGACATCAGCCTGTTCCTTTCATAACAAAAATACCATTGCGCGGCATATGGCAGGGGGCAGGGAGTATATTGACCTTGCCCATGAAGCGGGAGTACCCTTTATCCGTGTTATGTGTGAGCAGACTGCTGACCCGCAAATGGAAATAGACTTAGCCTTCGTATCAGAAAATTATGCCAAACTTGCTGAATATGCCAAAGGCAGCGGTGTTACTGTCCTCATGGAAACCAACGGTGCGCTGGCTAATACGAAAAAAATGAAATCCTTCATTGCGCCGTTAGAAGCCCAAGGTCTTCCGGTGGGCGTATTATGGGATATTCATCATCCTTTCCGTTTCTTTGGTGAGTCTATCCAGACTACTTATGATAACATTGGCGAATTTGTTAAATATATTCACATTAAGGATTCTGTGATGGAAAACGGCGAAGTGAAATACAAAATGCTGGGGAAAGGGGATATCCCCAATCGGGAATTACTGATTTTCCTGAACAACAACAATTACAAGAGTTATGTTTCCCTGGAGTGGGTAAGACGGTGGAACAAAGACCTGGAAGCGGCAGGCATTGTATTCCCACAGTTTATCCAGTATGTCAAACGAATTGTAAAATAAAAAAAGAGAGGTGTTTTACCTCTCTTTTTTGTATTTGGTTTCAAAAAAATAAAAACGGCAATCGAAATGATTGCCGTTTTTATGTGGCAGGGGCAGAAGGACTCGAACCCTCAACCAATGGTTTTGGAGACCACTACTCTACCAATTGAGCCATACCCCTACGAAACATTGATATTATATCTTGATTTTGTCCATTCGTCAAGCTTTATCTTTTGGACAGATAAACGGTAAATTTTTCTCACTGTAAACAGGAATACCGTGCGCGTGGAGAAGAGCGGCGGCAACACCCATGCCGGGGATTTTCTTTTTACTGAACGAGCCGTCATAGATGGCGGTGACGCCGCAAGAGGGGCTGTTTTCTTTTAGGATTGCCATGGTAACGTCGTATTTTTTCAGCAGCGATTCCAGAGATTTTGCTCCTTTTAAGAATGCTTCTGTAACGGGAATGCCTTCTTTACTAATGACAGTGGCATTACCCGCCAGGACTTCCGCGCCTGTGCCGCCGCGGATTTCTGAAGGCAGGCGAGGAATGGTAAGACCGCCTGCAGACTCTGGGCAAATTGGCAAATATTCCTTATCTTTTAAGAAATTGATGACGGCTTGGTTATAGTTGTTGCCGCCGTTATATTTTACATTGTTGCCTAAAAGGCAAGCGCTGACTAAAATCATTTTGATTCCTGCTCCTTGTGGGGTTCTACAAGATTCCAGCTATTATCGGTGAGACGTTGTAGGGCGGAAAGAGCGCGGTCCTTGCTGCCGGGGTTCCGTTTTTCGATAGACTGAATAATTTCTTTCATATCTTGCCGCTTGGTGTAGCCGTTGGCAGGGCAGAAACTATCTACAATAGGAAGCGCTGCCGTTTTTGCATACTTTGCTACTTCTGATTCCTTTACATAGACGAGGGGACGAATTACCGTGAGCTCCATATTACTGAGCCAACTGACAGGTTTGAAAGAGTCGATATTTCCCTCAAAGAATAATTTTAGGAGCAATGTTTCCAATACATCGTCCAGGTGATGTCCCAGCGCCACTTTTGTGCAGCCGTTTTCTTTTGCCAGATTATTGAGGGCGCCGCGGCGCATTTTAGCGCAGAGGGCGCAGGGGTTCGTTTCCTTACGAATATCGAAGATAATTTCACCGATATTCGTTTCCTTTGCAAAGAAGGGAACGCCTAGGGTATCGCAATAATGCGCAAGAATCTGACAATTTTCCTGGTCTGCTTCTCGGTCATTGCCCAAAGCGATATGACCTGCTGCCAGTCGATATTTATATTTAGAAGAACGATGAAATTTCACCAGCATTTCTAAGAGGGTGAGACTGTCTTTGCCGCCGGAAAGTCCCAACATGATAGGTTCGTCATTTGCAATCATGCCATAGTCGGTAATAGCTTTTCTCATCTTGTGAAGGATTTTGTCTGCAATGGGTTTTTCTTTTACGGTCATGGGAAAACTTTCTCCTTTTCCATTGAATTTAGCAGGAAAAAACAGCTTTTCGGCGAAAATTAATATGTTAATCAGAATAGAGGAGATATGTTATGGAAAAAGACGCGATTAAAATTAAAGGCACCCTCCATGGTCTTGTTTTTAACTTTAACACTGATGCCGCCGATTTTCAAGAAATATGTCAAGCGTTGGGCAAAAAATTATCGGACTCTGCTCAGTTTTTTGCCCAGGCAAACTATATTATAGATGAAAACAGCAATCTCTCAGAAGAAGAGGTGCGGGCAATTGAGGAAATCTTTAGTCTCTATGGCTTAACACCGGGACAACTTCCTGAGCCTTCAAAAACGGCGCCTGTTCAAGAAGAAACCGATTATGGTTTAGAGCAAGGTACTACCCAATATTTGATGAAGCAAAGCGGTGATGGTGTGCTGATTCCTTACGGCATTCGGTCGGGAAAGAAAATCCTGGTAGAAGGTCACGCTATCGTTATGGGGGACATTAATCCAGGCGCTCATATTATCGCTACCGGGAATATTCTGGTCATGGGAACGCTTAGGGGGATTGCTCATGCAGGAGCGTCCGGGGATAAGGAAGCCTACATCATGGCATATCGCCTGGCGGCAAATCAGCTACGCATTGCCGATAAAGCGGCGCGGGCAGAGGATAATGACCAAGGTGCAGGCAGCTATCCGGAAAAAGCATATCTGAAAGACGATGTTATCATCATCGACCCTTATGAGACGCCTCAAACCAAACGAACCATGGTAAAAGCGGCGCGGTAAGAAAAAGGAGTAAAAGGAAGTTTATGACAGCAGTAACGCCCATGATGCGGCAATATAATGATATTAAGAAGAAATATCCTGACGCAATTTTGTTTTTTCGCCTGGGGGATTTCTATGAAATGTTTGACGAGGACGCTATCGTTGCCTCTAAAGAACTGGAAATCACTTTGACAGGGAGAGCCGGGGGGCTGGAAGAAAAAATACCCATGTGCGGCGTGCCTTATCATGCGGCGGATGTCTATATCTCTAAGCTCATTGCCAAAGGTCATAAAGTAGCAATCTGCGAGCAGATGGAAGATCCAAAACTTGCCAAAGGCATCGTGAAACGGGAAGTTATTAGAGTGATAACCCCTGGTACTGTTATGGAAACCAATATGCTCAATGAGTTGAATCAAAACTATCTTTTGGCTGTTTATAAGCTGAAAAATGCCTATGGTATTGCTTATACGGATATTTCTACGGGGGAATTCTTAACGACGGAAATCTCCGGCAGTGACAGCCTGCAAAAGATGATTAATGAAGTATGCCGTATCAGTCCGGCGGAGTGTATTTTGCCGAAGAATCTCATCAATGAGGACGTTTTTCAAGTGGGGCTTCTGGGCTCTCATATCAAAGTATTGACACCTATGGCATATGAGTCGCAGACAGTAAGAAATGCCGACGTACTGGTGACGACCCATTTTCGTGTAGCAAATACAGAATCGTTAGGACTTCATTCCATGCCTGCAGCGACTGTTGCTGTTGCTGCTATTTTGGACTTTTTAGCTGAAACACAAAAGCAAGAGTTTCAATACTTAAATAAAATCCAGGTTTATAACTTAGAAACCTTCATGGTGCTGGATGCCACCACCAGACGAAATCTGGAACTTACCGCCACCTTGCGACAAAATCAAAGACGAGGATCTCTTCTCTGGGTATTGGATAAGACCTGTACGTCACCGGGGGCGCGGCTTTTAAAGCAATGGATAGAAAAGCCCTTAATTGATGCGAAAGCCATTAATCGACGTCTCCAAGGGGTGCAGGAACTAATCGAACAGCCTTTCCTCCATGACGACCTGATGCAGGCGTTAAACGAGATGTATGATTTGGAACGGCTTTGCGGCAGAGTGTGCTATGGCAATGCCAGTCCTTTAGATATGATTGCGTTAAAAAATTCTATTCGTTTGTTGCCTCATATTATCCAGGTTTTAGTCCAGCTGGAACAACCAATCTTTAAGAATTTCTACCAGCGGATAGACGCATTAGAGGATATCGAACAACTCATAGAAAAAGCCATTAACGACGAGCCTCCTTTATCTCCAAAGGAAGGCGGGGTCATTAAGAAGGGGTACTATCCTCAAGTAGACGAATTAAGAGAAATTACCTCCACAGGGAAAGCATGGCTTGCAAGTCTTGAAACAAAGCTTAAAGAAGACACGGGCATTAAGTCTTTGAAAACAGGTTACAACAAGGTGTTTGGTTATTATATCGAAGTAACGAAAACCAATCTGGATTTGGTGCCGGATTACTTTATTCGTCGTCAGACTCTTGCCAATGCAGAGCGGTTTGTCACAGAAGAGCTGAAGGAATGGGAAAACAAAATTTTGGGCGCTAATGAAAAATTAGCGGCGTTAGAATATGATTTGTTCCTGGAAATCCGCAAAGTTATTGCCGACAATGCCGATAGATTGCAAAACACAGCCCACGCTCTTGCGGCATTAGATGTTATTCAGTCCTTTGCAAAAGTTGCTATGGAAAACAACTATTGCTGCCCAGAAGTAAATGACGGAGAGGAAATCGTTCTGACGGCTTCCCGTCACAGCGTAGTAGAAAAAATCATCGGCAGGGAAAACTATATTGATAACGATGTGGCGCTCGATAATGAGAATACTCAGTTGTTATTGATTACAGGTCCCAATATGGCGGGGAAATCTACCTATATGCGGCAAGTAGCGCTTTGCGTTCTCATGGCGCGTATCGGCTGCTTTGTTCCGGCGGAAAAAGCTGTCATCGGTAAAGTAGACCGTATCTTTACTCGGGTAGGGGCAAGCGATGACCTGTCTGCCGGGCAGAGTACCTTCATGGTGGAAATGAGCGAGACGGCAAATATCTTGCGTAATGCTACCAGAAACAGCCTGGTTATCTTAGATGAAATCGGTAGAGGCACCAGCACCTATGATGGCTTGAGCATTGCTTGGGCGGTGGCGGAATATCTCTTAAAGCCGGAAATCAAGGCGAAAACGTTATTTGCTACTCACTATCATGAGTTGACTCAGCTTGCCAACGATTATCCCAGCGTAAAGAATTGCTCTATTGCTGTGAAAGAAAAAGACGGCGGGATTATTTTCCTCAGGAAAATCATATCAGGAGGGGCGGATAAAAGCTATGGTATCCAGGTGGCAAAGCTTGCAGGACTGCCCAAAGAAGTGATTCTTCGTGCCAGTGAGATTCTTCTGGAACTGGAGGAGACAAAACCAACCTACGAACTTGCCCATGGTGTAACTCCTCCCAAACATATTGTGGTGGAAGCTGTTCCTAAAGAAGTGATTAGTTTCTTAGAAGAAACAGGCTTATTAGACGCCAGTACCATTACGCCGATTCAAGCCATGTTTGAATTGGACCGTTTGCAGAAAAAGGCAAAAGCCTTAAAAGACCAATATCGAGATGAGTATTAAAAAGGAGAGCCAATGTCTGAAGCACAAGAAGAACGCTCCATTATCAACATATTAGACGCGAAAACCGCCAGCCAAATTGCTGCAGGGGAGGTAGTAGAACGCCCTGTCTCTCTGGTAAAAGAATTGGTGGAAAACGCCATTGATGCCGGCGGCAAAAACATCATGGTAAAGCTGTGGCAAACGGCAGGTGGTACTATCCAAGTGGTAGACGACGGTTGTGGTATGACGGCGGCGGATATGCCCAAAGCAATCAAAAACCATGCTACCAGCAAAATTCAGTCTATTGAAGATTTGCAGCGTAGTTTTTCCTTAGGCTTTCGCGGCGAGGCGCTAGCCTCCATTGCTGCCGTTTCCAAGATGGAAATGATTTCCCGCACCAAAGATAGCTTATCTGCCACGCGGCTTTTGATAGAAGCAGGGGTTATTGTGGAGACGACAGAAGAAGCCGCTCCCGTCGGCACTAGCATTTTGGTGAAAGAATTGTTCTTTAACACGCCGGCGCGGAAAAAGTTTTTGAAAAGCTACCGTCTGGAAACAGATAAGATATTTGACTTTATTTATCATATTAGTTTGTGTCGACCTGACATCAGCTTTCTCCTGCAAAACGAGGGGAAGACTGTATTCAAATCCCCCGGACAAGGAGACCTTGCAGGCGTTGCCCTTGCTATCTATGGTGGCAAAACGGCGAAAAACCTCATGCCCGTGGCATATGAAAACGAGGAAGAAAGCATTTCTTTAGAAGGCTTAATTTCTCTTCCTGCTCTGACCCGTGCCAGCCGTCAATACTATAATTTCTTTGTCAACGGCAGGTGGGTGAGAAGTCCGGAGCTGGCGAAAATCGTAGACAAAGTCTATTACACGATTATCCCTGAAGGGAAATATCCTATCGTCATTTTGCATTTAAATCTGCCGCCTGACCAAATCGATGTCAACGTTCACCCTAGCAAAATGGAGATTAAATTTGCCGATGGTGAAAAAATCAAACAAATCGTCAGCGAAACTCTAATCAATGCTCTTGCCCAAAAGGAACGGTTAATCCCTGTCCTAGAGGGAAAACATACGGGGTTGGAGCTTTTTCCCAATCAAAATAATTTAGCTGCTCCTGTGCCTTTCCGTCAAATGGTGGCGGCAGAAGCTCCTACCAGAGAATATAAGGTTATTCCCCAAACACCGCCTATCCACAAAACAGAACAGGAAATCGAATACCTGGCGGCGGAAAAATCTCAATACGGGGAAAATGAAATGCCTGAGGAAATTGTTTACGACGTGCCGCTGAATATGCCCTATAAATCAGGGGTCATTCAAGGGGCGATGGATAGCCCCTATAAACAGGATAAGCCGCGGATACAGCTGCCGGATTTATTTGCCGACAGAGACGACACCACTGCTGCTGCCAGCGCTAAGAAATTCCGCTTTGCAGATTTACGTCCTTTGGGTCAAATAGACGCGACCTACATCGCAGCAGTAGGGGACGACGGACTTTATCTCATGGACCAACATGCTGCCCATGAACGGATTCTCTATGAAAAGTTGCGGAAAGAATATTATGAAACAGCGGGAGATGTAAAGGGAGAAAAAATCTCATATCTCCTGGCTGTACCTCTCACCATAGACCTAAATCAACAGGAAAAATTGCGACTGGTTAATCATATTGTAGAATTAAGCGAACTAGGATTTCTTATCGAAGAGTTTGGTGAGACGACTTATCTATTGCGGGGCGTACCTGCTTGGTTTCAAAACTTAGGCTGTGACGAGGGCGTATTTATTGAGATTTTAGGGATGTTACTGGAGGACGATAAGGCAAACCCCGGTATGAACCTGGAAAAGCTATTCATGGCAGCTTGCAAAAAAGCGGTAAAAGCGGGGTATTTCCTTACCAACAGTGACATTGCTTATCTTCTGACAGAGCTGGATAAGACAGAACATGGCTTTACTTGTCCCCATGGCAGACCTACCATTATCCGCATCTCTTTATCAGAAATCAAACGGAAATTTATCCGTACCAATTAGAGGACTTGCCCTATGAAGAAAAAACTATTGGTTATCCTAGGTCCTACTGCCAGTGGGAAAACAGCGCTTTCTGTAGAGATTGCCAGCCATCTTGGGGGAGAAGTCATCTCCGGGGATTCTATGCAGTTTTATCGGGGCATGGACATTGGCACAGCGAAGATTTTACCGGGAGAAAAAATGGCGAAAAACGGCTACTGTGTACCTCATCATCTTATTGATAATCTAACCCCTGACATGACGTACAGCGTAGCAGACTTTCAAAGAGACGCTGACCATATCATTGATGAAATTATTTCCCGTGGGCATATTCCCATGATAGTGGGAGGAACGGGGCTATATATTAACGCCGTTATCGATAGGGATAAATATCAATTTCTCCAGGAAGAAATTGACGACGCCTTTCGTCGGGAGAAGGAACGGGAAGCCGCTCTTTACGGCAACAATTATGTTCACAGACAATTGCAAGCATTAAACCAAACAAAGGCGGATGAAATCCATGCCAACAACTTAAAACGGGTTATTCGAGCATTAGAAATAGAACTAGCAAAAAAACAACGAGAATCCTTGAAAAAATGGGGAAAAAAAGAGGAAACAAGCAAATCTGTCCCTGATTCTGCATATGATTTGATATTGATTGGGTTAACAATGCCGAGAGAACAGCTCTACAACCGTATCAACAATCGCGTGGATATGATGATGAACCAGGGACTTTTAGCGGAAGTGTCAAGCCTTTTGGCAGTGGGATACGATAAAAATCTCAACGCCATGCAGGGCATTGGCTATCGGCAGCTTGTGGCTTATCTGGAAGGTCTGGTTACCTTGGAGGAGGCTGTTTCTCTCATTAAACGGGACACCAGGCGGTTTGCCAAACGACAGATGACATGGTTTGGCAAGGACGACCGTATTCAATGGTTTGACATTTCTTGTTACCCCAATCAGGAGGCGCTTATTTGCGCCGTATGGCAGCATATTGCTGGTCGGTGGGCAATAGCGGCAAGGTAGGCTATGAAGGGGGCTGGAATATGGTAAAACCGGTTTGGGGATTACAGGATTATTATTTAAACCAATTGCGGAAGGAAACTGTCCCGGCGACATTTTATTTAATTAATGGATTCCAATTAAAGGCGGTCGTGAAGGGATTTGATAACTTCATTGTGCTGGTGGAGTCTGACGGCAGACAGCAGATGATTTATAAGCATGCCATTTCTACCATAACGCCGTCAAAGCAGTTTCATGTACAAATCAAGGAAGACGACAAACCGCAACCCTTGTCAGGGGAAGGCATGTTGCTCTTAGGCGAACAAAACAGTCACAAAAAAGAAAAGCAATAATTGCTTTTCTTTTTTGTTTATCCGCGGAAAAGGTGATAATATGCGGTTTTTGCTTATATACCCCCATATTTACAAAATACCCCTAGGGGTATAAAATATATGCAGGTGATGAAGATGGATAAAAAAATGGACAACAAATGTTGCTGTGAAAAAAAGACCTATCGCGGCGAAGAGGAAAAAAGAAATATTGCCAATCGTATCAGTCGTATTGAAGGTCAGTTAAAGGGCATTCGCCGCATGGTACAAGAGGACGCATATTGTAACGAAGTGTTGGTGCAGTTGTCGGCGGTGGAACATTCGGTGAAAAGTCTTGCCAATCATATTTTAGAAAATCATTTATACAGCTGCGTATCAAGAGACTTGGAAAATGGCAAACTAGAGGTGATAGACGAACTAATTGGTTTGTTTAAGAAATTTAACAAGTCCTGAGGGAGGTTTGGAGTTCTTGCAGGAAACAAAAAAATTTCAGATAACGGGGATGTCTTGTAGTGCGTGCAGTGCAGCCATTGAACGGGGCATGGGAAAAATGGATGCGGTGGAAACTGTTTCGGTAAATTTATTGCAGAACACTATGGAAATTACCTATGACAGTGAGATGTTATCGGTTGACGGTATTATTCAAGCTGTGGAAAAAATTGGTTATGGCGCGGCGCCTCTCTCTGTAAAAGGGGTGAAGATGACAACCGACGGCAGTGGTAAAAGGGAAATAGACACAGTGGAGAAAAGCCCTTTGGCGGAAATGAAGAAACGGTTGTTGATTTCCTTCCTTTTCTTAGTGCCATTATTTTATCTTTCTATGGGAAGTATGATGAGACTACCGGTACCTGCTATTTTTCTGGGCATGGAAAACAGTCTTGTTATGGCGTTTACTCAGTTTTTGCTGGCATTGCCTATTGTCGTGATAAATAAAAAATATTTTCTGGGCGGTTTCCGTGCACTGTTCCACGGCAGACCCAATATGGATTCTTTAATTGCTACCGGTTCCGGGGCGGCTCTTGCTTATGGCATTTTTGCCCTATATCAGTTATCCTTTGGCTTTGGGCATGGCGATATGGGCATCATTCACGCTTATCATATGGATTTTTATTTTGAATCTGCCGGTATGATATTAACGCTGATTACCTTGGGAAAATTCTTAGAGACCCGCGCAAAATCCCGCACCAATGACGCTGTTGAAAAACTATTGGATTTATCGCCGAAAACAGCCCTTCGTCTGGTAGACGGTAAGGAGCAAGAGGTGGATTTGGCTGATGTTCAGCCGGGGGACATTCTAGTGGTGAAAAACGGACAGCAAGTGCCGGTGGACGGTATAATCGTTCATGGTAACGGAACGCTAGACGAATCTGCCATTACAGGGGAGAGCCTCCCTGTCGACAAAATAGCGGGTGACGCTGTGACAGGCGGCACCATTAACACTGTCGGTTATTTTCAGATGAAAGCACAGCAGGTGGGCGAGAATACAGTGCTCTCTCAAATCATTGGGCTGGTAGAAGAGGCAAGCGGCTCAAAGGCGCCTATTGCCAAAATTGCCGATAAAATCAGCGGTATTTTCGTGCCGACGGTCATTACCATTGCGTTGCTTACCGTTTTCTTTTGGTGGGGCGTCAAAGGCGAGCCGTTTCATTTTGCCTTAGGTATGGGCATTGCCGTATTGGTTATTTCTTGTCCTTGCGCACTGGGACTTGCTACGCCCACTGCAATCATGGTTGGGACGGGAAAAGGAGCGGAAAACGGTATTTTAATCAAAACGGCGGA
>CATIYQ010000084.1 GCA_949739465.1 uncultured Peptococcaceae bacterium
CGTAATTAAATTTTCAAGGCGTCTGCCTTGGGAAGTGACAGGTAAGCAGATAAAGCGGAGGGATGACCTCCGCTTTGTTTGCTGTAAAAAAACAGGAAATTTTTTTCATAAAAGACTAGCTTTACCTTGACACTGGTGATATAATATGTTAAGTTAAATAAGCAACACTTAAAATAGGTATTTTGTGTTTTTGTTAGGAGGTGTCCCTATGCGCGTTGCAGTTACTTTAGCTTGTTCCGATTGCAAAAGACGGAACTATATTACGATGAAAAACAAAAAGACAACTCCAGATCGCTTAGAGCTGAATAAATATTGTCGTTTTTGTAAAAAACATACTGCCCATAAAGAAACAAAATAGTTTCCAATAAAGGACAGTGTGCAAACTTTTTTTAAGGATGTGAACGGAATGGCCTCAGATAGACCAAGAAGCGGGGGCATTGGCGGTGCTTTCCGCGGCACCATTGCTGAACTGAAAAAAGTACAGTGGCCAACCAAGAAACAGGTATTGAAATACACCTGTGTGGTAATTGTCTTCTGTACTTTGTTTGCTGTTGCTATCGGTTTGGTGGATACATTAATCACCTACATTTTTGGTATGCTTTTTAAGATTGGTGCTTAAGCTAAATCTTTATCTTAAGGGGGAAGGCGCGGCTCTTTGGTAGCTTTGCCGAGAGATATGGAAAAACAGTGGTATGCAATTCATACCTATGCCGGTTATGAAAATAAAGTAAAAGCAAACCTGGAAAAACGGGCGGAATCCATGAATATGGAAGACTGTATTTTCCGGGTAATTGTGCCTATGGAAGACGAGGTGCAGGTAAAAGACGGGAAACGCAAAGTTGTACAACGAAAGGTATTTCCCGGCTACGTGATGGTAGAGATGCATATGACTGATAGCTCTTGGTATGTTGTGCGCAACACGCCCGGTGTTACCGGCTTTGTGGGCGCCGGGTCCAAGCCTGTTCCTTTGCATCCGTCTGAAGCGGAAAACATCTTGCGGCAAATGGGATATAGTGAACAAAAACTGAAAATAGATGTTGAAGCTGGAGAATCTGTGAGAATCATCGCCGGTCCTTTTGAAAACTTTGTGGGTATTGTAGAAGAGGTTTATCCAGATAAAGGAAAACTGAAGGTTACCGTATCCATGTTTGGACGGGAGACCCCGGTAGAACTGGAATTCTACCAAATTGAAAAAATGTAATAAAAATGCAGATAATGCGCTTATCTTGTAAAAGGAGGTGTCCATATGGCTAAAAATGTAATGGCAATCGTAAAATTACAAATTCCTGCCGGTAAAGCAAACCCTGCTCCTCCAGTTGGTCCTGCTTTGGGTCAGCACGGTGTGAACATTATGGGCTTTTGTAAAGAATTTAACGAAAGAACCAAAAATGACGGCGGTTTGATTATTCCTGCTGAAATTACCATTTACGAAGACAGATCTTTTACTTTCGTATTGAAAACACCGCCGGCTGCTGTTCTCTTGAAAAAAGCTGCCGGGATTGAAACTGCATCCGGTACGCCAAACAAAGTAAAGGTTGCAAAAGTTTCTCGTGATGTAGTAAAAAGCATCGCTGAGCAAAAAATGCCTGACCTCAATGCTGCAAGCATCGAAGCTGCTATGCGCATGATTGAAGGTACTGCCAGAAGCATGGGTATCACTGTAGAAGGCTAATTGCTTTTCGGTATAACTATGAAACGCAAGTGATTGTGAAAACGAAAAAATCCGTTTAGTGGGAGGAAGACTCTTCCGCATAAACCACGAGGAGGTAAAACTATGCCAAAACACGGCAAAAGATATAACGAAGCTGCAAAAGCATTCGACCGTAATAGCTATATGGAAATTGCTGACGCCATCGCTATGGTAAAGCAAAACGCCAAAGCTAAATTTGATGAAACCATCGAATTGGCTGTAAAATTAAACTTAGACCCACGTCAAGCAGACCAACAAGTTCGTGGCGCTCTTGTATTGCCACATGGCACAGGTGTAAAACGGACTGTATTGGTATTCGCCAAAGGGGACAAAGAAAAAGAAGCATTGGAAGCGGGCGCTGACTTTGTAGGCGGCGACGACCTGGTTACCAAAATCCAAGGCGGTTGGTTTGGATTTGATGTAGCCGTTGCTACTCCTGATATGATGGGTACCGTTGGTAGAATCGGTAAATTATTGGGGCCAAAAGGCTTGATGCCAAACCCAAAAACCGGTACGGTTACCATGGATGTAACTCGCGCTATTGCTGATATTAAAGCTGGTAAAGTAGAATACCGCTTGGATAAAGCAGCAAACATTCATGTGCGCATTGGGAAAGCGTCCTTTACCAACGAACAATTGATGGACAACTACATGGCAATCATGTCTACTTTAATCAAAGTAAAACCGGTTGCCGCTAAAGGTCAGTACATCAAAAACATTACCGTTAGCTCCACCATGGGTCCCGGGGTAAAAATCAACCCAATCAAGGCGCTCGGTAAATAGTAAGTTTGAGAAATAACCATTGCATTCCTGATGACTTTTCGTTATAATGTAATGGATAATGAAATAAAAATAACGCTTAAGACAGCAGGTCCTGATATTTTTAGGTTAAAGCGCCTGCCGAGGCAATGGTTTGATTCTTTGATTGTATGAAGAACCTCTGCTCTGTCTTGAGCAGGGGTTTTGTTTTTTTGTCTTGCCACATGGAAGGTCTTAGAGAATGAGGGAGATATCTTCCCGCGATTAAATAAGAGGAGGTGTTTTGCATGGAAAAGAAACCTCAATTAGTAGCGAAAGAAAATAAAGTAACCGAGCTGAAAGAAGCTATTTCTGCAGCGCAAGGTGTTTTATTGGTAGATTACAGAGGTTTGACCGTAAAAGAAGTAACTGAATTAAGAGCAAAATTAAGAGCGGAAGAAGTTCATTATGAAGTAGCAAAAAATACTTTAATTAAACGGGCTGCCAACGCTTTGGAAATTTCCGCGTTGGATAGTTTCTTGGAAGGTCCTACCGCTATCGCTTTTGCTGACGACGCTTTGGGTATGATTAAGGTTATCACCGAATTTGCCAAAGAACACAAGGCATTGGAAGTAAAAGCAGGTTTGATGGATAATGAATTCATTGATGTGAATACCATTGATGCATTGTCTAAAGTACCAAGCCGCGAAGTATTGCTCACACAATTGGCTGTTTGCTTGCAAGCTCCAATGCGCAACTTGGCTGTTGTGGTTAATCAAATCAAAGAAAAGAAAGAAAAAGAAGAAGTTGCTTAATGCAGCGTAAAAAATGAAAAGAATTTTGGAGGGATATAACAATGGCTAAAATTGATGAAGTTTTAGAAATCGTAAAAGGTCTCAGCGTATTGGAATTAGCTGATTTGGTAAAAGCATTTGAAGAAGAATTTGGCGTATCTGCAGCTGCTGCAGCAGTTGCAGTTGCTGCTCCTGCTGCCGGTGGCGCTGCTGCTGGTGGTGCAGACCAAAGCGAATTTGACGTAATCTTGACCAATGCTGGGGATAAGAAAGTGAATGTAATTAAAGTTGTTCGCGAACTGACCGGTTTGGGCTTGAAAGAAGCAAAAGATATGGTTGAAGCTGCTCCAAAAGCAATCAAAGAAAAAGTTTCCAAAGAAGCTGCTGACGAAGCAAAAGCAAAATTGGAAGAAGCGGGCGCTACTGTTGAAGTAAAATAGTTTCGCTTTGTTGCAAAACAAAAAGAGCTTATGAAAAAATCATAAGCTCTTTTTTATTTTAAATCGCTGAGACGACCGTGGGTTTCGTAATGGGTGATTTTTGTAGGGCGGTTGATTTCGTCTACAAAAACAACGGTAGGAGAATACCCAGCTTTTTCTTCCGGCGTCATGTTGGCGTATGCCATGATGATGACTTTGTCACCTACATTAACGCAGCGGGCGGCAGCGCCGTTGAGACAGATAACGCCGGAATTTCTCTCCCCTGCAATGGTGTAGGTAGCAAAACGGTTGCCGTTATCAATATCGGCAATTTCTACTTTTTCATATTCATAAATGCCTGCCGCCTCTAAAAGCGCTTCGTCAATGGTGACGCTGCCAATATAGTCCAGCTCTGCCTGGGTCACGGTGGCGCGGTGAATTTTACTTTTTAACATAGTGATTTCCATAAGCAACCTCTTCCTTGTGTTTAATAAGTGTTTGTTGGGTGTTTGATGTAAGATAAATTGTATCACGATTTTAGAGAGAGGGCAAGAAGTAGGAAAAAGAAGAAAAAAGAGGATAGGGAGAGAAAGAGAAAATAATTTTCAGGAATCATATAGATTTCCCTGGTAACATATTGACGATTGGTAAAATTTATGCTAACATATGAGAATGACATTATTATGGGTTCTTATGCCATGAATTAACTTACCAAAAGGGAAGGGTAAAAAGAGATTTCTCTGAGATTTCTTCTTGTTTCGACATGACAGCTACCTGGTTTTCCTCAAGGTGTTACATATCGTTTTGACCAGGGGTTTTAGTGGTTAATCGTGGCACATGAAGATGTATACATGCAGATTTGCTTATTTTGATGAGGGGTGAAAGAAGAAATGAATTATCCCAAAGCCAGCGGCAGCGGTTTGAGAGAACGCCGCAATTATGCTCGTATTCATGAAATTGTCGAGATGCCCAATCTGATTGAGGTGCAGAAAAGCTCTTATCAATGGTTTCTTAGTGACGGTCTGAGAGAGGTGTTCAACGATGTTTCTCCTTTGCAAGACTTCACTGGTAATTTGGTTTTAGAATTTATTGATTATTCTCTGGGCGAGCCGAAATATCCGGAAGAGGAATGCCAAGAAAGAGACGCTACTTATGCTGCGCCTTTAAGAGTGAAAGTTCGCTTAATTAACAAGGAAACCGGGGAAGTAAAGGAGCAGGAAGTTTTCATGGGGGATTTCCCATTGATGACGGACAGCGGTACTTTCATCATCAACGGGGCGAAACGGGTTATTGTTAGCCAATTGGTTCGTTCTCCTGGTGTTTATTATCATGTAAACCTAGACGCCAGCGGCACGAAAATCTTCGGTTCTACCATTATTCCTAATCGTGGAGCATGGTTGGAATTGGAAACAGACGTCAACGGTTATATCTATACCCGTATTGACCGTATGCGGAAAATCCCTGTTACCGTCCTCATTAAAGCGTTGGGCTTTGGTACACCGGAGGAAATCTTTGCGGAATTCGGCGAAGATGAAGGGTTGAAGAAGACCCTGGAAAAAGATCCGACCCAAAGCACGGAAGAGGCTTTAATTGAAATCTATAAGCGGCTGCGTCCCGGCGAACCACCGACAGTGGAATCTGCCCGCTCTTTGTTATATGGATTTTTCTTTGATCCTAAACGGTATGACCTGGCTAATGTTGGTCGTTATAAAATCAACAAAAAGCTGCAAAACGGCATTTACAGAAGAGTCAATGAAGATGGCTTGGTATGGAATGACGAGGCGGAAGAATACCTGCCCAGCGATAATATTCCAGCTAACAATGACTATATTCGTCATTTGACCAAGACGGATATTATCGGCAGCATTAAATATTTCTTGGAATTAGTCCAAGGGGAACATGAACCGGATGATATTGACCATCTGGGAAATCGTCGTCTCCGTTGTGTTGGGGAATTGTTGCAGAATCAATTCCGTATCGGTCTTGCCAGAATGGAACGGGTGGTACGGGAAAGAATGACCATCCAGGATGTAAGCGTTATCACGCCGCAAGTGTTGATTAACATTCGTCCAGTTGTTGCGGCAATCAAAGAATTCTTTGGGTCCAGCCAATTGTCTCAATTTATGGACCAGACCAATCCACTATCTGACTTAACCCATAAAAGAAGACTTTCTGCCTTAGGACCTGGTGGTCTTTCTCGGGAACGGGCAGGGTTTGAAGTCCGCGACGTACACCACAGCCACTATGGCAGAATGTGTCCCATTGAAACGCCGGAAGGTCCAAACATTGGTTTGATTGGGTCTTTGTCTGCTTATGCCCGTATCAATGAATTCGGCTTTATGGAAACGCCATACCGTCGTGTTATCAACTGTCAAGTAACCGATGAAATCGATTACTTAACGGCAGATGGAGAAGATGAATATATGATTGCTCAAGCGGTAAAGACTGTTACCGGAGAAGACGGCAAGGAATATATTCCTGAAGGTCGTATTACAGCCCGCTTGAACGATAAAATCATGTCCGTAGAAGCCAACAGAATCGACTATATGGATATCAGCCCCAGACAGTTGGTTTCTGTAGCTACAGCCCTTATTCCTTTCTTGGAGCACGACGACGCTAACCGTGCTTTGATGGGCGCTAACATGCAGCGGCAATCTGTGCCGTTGTTAAAAGCTGACGCGCCATATGTCGGTACCGGCATGGAATTCCGCTGCGCCCAAGACTCTCGTGTAGGGGAAAATGCTAATGTAGACGGTGTGGTTGACTATGTATCCGCCAATGAAATTATCATTAAAGGGGATAACGGTGAAATCGACCGTCATAAACTTTATAAATTTCAACGGTCCAACCAAGGCACTTGCATGAACCAAAAGCCTATTGTTTCTTACGGTCAGAGAGTGTTAAAGGGACAACCTATTGCTGACGGTCCTTCTGTGGATAAAGGGGAATTGGCGTTAGGTCGTAACGTATTGGTAGCCTATATGACATGGGAAGGTTACAACTATGAAGACGC
>CATIYQ010000085.1 GCA_949739465.1 uncultured Peptococcaceae bacterium
ATAGGCTGCGCCACAGGAGGCTGGAATGTAATGCGTTTATCCAGGTTATTCCAGTCAGGGATTCCCTTGGCAGCAGCATTTTCCTCCTCCATTAGTAACTGTTTTTTCAATTCCATTTGACGGGAGCGTTCGGCGTCCCGTCTTCTTTCGTCTTCCGCTTCAGCTCTTTTGATTTCGGCAGCCGTTTCCTTCGCCTTCATAGAAAGCACTGCAAACACTTCAGACAAGGAAACACCTGTCAATAGCAATAAACCGATAACGGCAAGAGCCAGTAAAATCACAATGGAGCCAATATCGCCAAAAGCCCATCTGGAAATATAAGATACCGCCGCGCCTAAATAACCACCGCCGGCAATGACCGTTAGTCCATTGGGGTTAACTTCTGTAATTGTACCTTCCACTGCCTTCGGCGCTAAACTATTGGTAACAAAGGTAGAAAAATTCTTATCAAAAGCAATCCCCGCATTACAAAGGGCTAACACGGTAACAAAGACCAGAAGCAGACCTAAAGACCGTTTTCCCAGCCAAGCATATTGTTTACCACGAAAAATAAGAATACCCCATAAAAATAATACCAACGGGAATAAGAGCTTTCCCTTCCCTGCAATATTCACGGCAGTTTTCACGAAGAAGTCACCTACCGCCCCGGCAAAACCAGCTTCTTCTGCATTCTTTCCCGTTAGGACTAACGCAATAATAAAGACAATTGCCAGCGCCATACAGGCAATTCCCCAGATTTCATTATTTTTATTTTCTCGCATCTGATTATTCGCTTCCTTTTTAGCAGCAGGTTTTCTACTGCCGGAAGTATTGCGTTTCTTCGTTTGCGTTTTACTACCGCTTTGACTTGTCGTTTCTTTACCACTCTTTGCGCGATTTGTTGTTTTCGGCACGATTACACCCCCAAACTTGTATATATTTCTATTTTTTTTCGCAAAATCCTTTCCCTATCCAGGGTAAATAAGGAGAAATTTCTAAAGTCCACACAAAAATAAGGAAGGGAAGAATCACTCTTCCTTTCCTCTATTTTATCTGATTGCAATCACACATAAGATTTAATGCAGAAAAGACCATACCAAAATGATAAGGCCTACCGCCCAGCAATAAAAGGAGAAATATTTTAATTTCTGCTTTTGTACCAAAGCCAGGAAGGTCTTAATGGCGGCATATCCAGAAATAGCCGCAACCACCATGCCTACCCAATAACTGGGTTCAATATTTAAGGTTCCTGTTTCACTAATGAGCTTATAGCCATGTAGTAACGCTGCACCCAGAATAGTGGGAATGGAAATCAAAAAGGAAAAGCTGGCTGCCGTCTTTCTGTCAAAGCCCCGCAGCAACGCGCCGAAAATAGTGGACCCGGAACGGGAAATCCCAGGTGTGATAGCAACGGCTTGAAACAGACCAATAATCAACGCATCTTTCACTGTCATGTCGTTGCTGTCTTTATCACCATAGCAATTATCACTGAGCCACAAAAGTATCCCGGTGATAAAAAGCGCGCAACCAACGAACAAAACAGAAGAAAACGCCTGTTCAAATACATCCTCTAAAAACACGCCTGCAAGCCCTGCCGGAATCACCGCTAAGATAATCATTGCCACCGGCTTGCTGAATAAATGGGTAATCAAATACCAAATATCTTTGGCAAAAACAATAAATACTGCAATCAACGTGCCTAAATGAAGAAACAAATCAAAGCTAACCAACGGTTCGCTAATGCCTAAAATATTTTGCATAATCACCAAGTGTCCGGAACTGCTTACAGGGAGGAACTCTGTCAGCCCCTGTAATAAGCCAAGTAACGCCGCATTCAAATATGATACTTCCATAAATCCTCCTAAAAGATGAATTTGCCAAAAGGCAATGACCCTTTGCAAGACATTTGCAATCATTATACCACAGTTTCTGAAAGAATAAATAAAAAAATGCTTCTTCTGAAGCATTTTTTAAATCAATTAGAATTTTTATTAGAACTTTCCCGCTACCATTTGCGCCAAGTTATTGGCATGGTCACCGACGCGCTCAAAGTTGCTGATAATATCTAGGAATACAACGCCTGCCTCTGTCTCACAGTTGCCTTCATTATAGCGTTGAATGTGATTTTTACGGAACTGTTTTTCCATCATATCAATGGCTTTTTCCTGTTTGATAACATCTAAAGCCTTATCCACATCCCATTGCCGGATACACTCAATCGCTTCGCCTAAGGTAGCGGATACTGTCTCATACATGGTTTTTAGTTCGTTCTCCGCTTCCTTACTAAAGAAGATGCCGGTATTAACGCAAAGCTCCGCCGCCTGAGCAATATTCACCGAGTGGTCGCTGATACGTTCTAAGTCGTTTGTGCCGTGAAACAATGTCGCGTGGGTATTACTGTTGTTGGCATTTAATTTACTTAACGAAATCTTCGCCAGATATTTAATAATATCTTTTTCCAGGCTGTCCACCACTTCTTCTACTTCATAAACGTCTCCGATATTGCGTAAATCTCGGCTAATCAGGGCCTGAGACGACTTATCAATATTCTCTTTGGCATATTCCCCCATGCGAATCAGCTCTCTGGTAGCAAAGGAGAGCGCCACGTCCACACTGCTAAGGGCTGCAGGTTCCAGGTAAATGGCGCCTCGCTTGATAATCCGCTCTTCTCCGGGAATGGCTTTGGTAACAAACCGTTCCAGCATACCAATAAAGGGGAAAAATAATACCGTGGTAATGATATTGAATAAGGTATGGGCATTGGCAATTTGCCGTTCAACGCCAGCCGTTCCAGATATCAGATAAACAAAATCTTCAAAAGGAGACATGAAAATAAGGAACACAACTGCGCCAATAATATTAAAAGTTACGTGAGCAGCCGCTGCCCGTTTCGCCGTCAGAGATGTTTGGAAGCTGGCAAGAACTGCCGTGATACAAGTACCGATATTCATACCAAGCAAAGCGGGCAAGGCTGCATCTAAACCGATAAGCCCCTGTTCCGCCATGGCAATGGCAATCCCAATAGCAGCGCTGCTGCTCTGAATGACAACGGTAATAAAAACCCCTAACAGCAAAAGAACAATCTTATTGTCACTGAATCGTACCATGAAGTCCTGGAAACCGGGATATGTACGGAGTGGCGCCATTGCCACACTCATGACATCCAACCCCATAAATAAAACGCCGAAAGCAAATAGTACATAACCGATTTGTTTCACCGTCTGCTTTTTGCAGGCAATATAAATGAAAAAACCAACGGCTATCATGGGGAAGAAATAACTGGTTAAGTTAAACGTTAACAACTGCCCGGTAATAGTCGTCCCGATATTTGCCCCCATAATGACAGCAATGGCTTGTTTTAAAGACATTAAACCTGCATTTACAAAGCCGATTACCATAACCGTCGTGGCGCTGCTGCTTTGGATGATGGAAGTAACCACAGCGCCGACGGCGACGCCCAAAATGGGTTTGGTCGTCAACGCGTCCAAAATCTGGCTCATCTTTTCCCCGGCGATTTGCTTTAAGCCGTCGCCCATAGCATTCATACCGAAAATAAACAAAGCCAAGCCGCCAAAAAGTGTAAAAAGCATTTCCACGATTGTGTTTCTCCTTTACTCCTTATCCCGATAGGCTTTCTTTTGCATTATCTGAATCATACAATTATATTTTTATTATACATCGAGATATGCGGCTTGGCTATATTTATCTGAGAAAAAGATTACACCAAATTTACAATAGCGCCGGGACTTAACTCTTCCCTGAGAAAGTCATTGGGATTGGTGCTCAACACTTGAAGAATCCGACCTCTCCCATCCGCCAAAGGTTCTACCATAACTTTTGCGCCCTTAATATCCATGATTTTTCGTTTCACGGTCGATTCCTTTTCAGCGGTTTCCCATATGGTTTGGCTGGGTACGATAGACCATATCAACATCACTAATGCACCTCGTTTTGAAATAGACCTAATGCGCCAACAGTTTCTCTGGTTTGCACTAATTCTTGTTCCAGACGCGCCGGATCCGCCATATGGTTGCTGCCCCCGCTTCCTTGTCCGTCAATCAGTTCATTGAGTTTTTTAATAGCGTCGCCCAAACCGCCGACTTGGTTGATTAAACCATACTTCACAGCATCCTCACCTACCACAATAGTGCCCACATCTTGCGCCAGCTCTCCTGTGGTCATCATCAATTCCCGTACTTTGCTGTCGGCAATATGAGAATGGCTGGTGATAAAACTAATGACACGGTCCTGCATTCGTTCCAAATAATCAAAACTTTGCTGTACACCTACAACCAATCCCGTCAAGCGAATGGGATGAATGGTCATGGTAGCAGTCGGCGCAATAAAGGAATAATCGGCAGAAACGGCAATAGGCACCCCAATGCTGTGCCCGCCCCCCAATACAAGAGAAACCGTAGGTTTAGAAAGGGAAGCAATCATTTCCGCCACAGCAAGACCCGCTTCCACATCGCCACCGACCGTGTTCAAAATAACTAAGAGTCCCTTAATATCTTTGCTTTGTTCGATAGCAACCAACTGGGGAATAATATGCTCGTATTTGGTTGTTTTATTTTGGGGCGGCATGACAAGATGCCCCTCTACCTGACCAATCACACTGATAACATGAATGTTCCCCATCATCTGGGGTAAATCCAAAACCCCCAGTTCATTAATTGCTTCCGTCTGATTTTCCGTATCGGACTCCCCTGCCGCGCCGTCTTCCTCTAAATGTCCCGGCAAGGATACTTTATTTTCCAAGGAAAAATATGATTCTGCAAAATGCTCTCTCTGCAACAAAAACCAACACCTCTTTTTCTGTTTTAGTCTGTATTATTGTTGGTTTATCTGTCAAATTTTATGCATAAAAAGAAAGACGAAAACATATCGTTCTCGTCTTTCTTTAATCAAGCCCTTCTACTTTATAAACGAATGATAATCGGTTCTACGATGGGGCGTCTTTGAATCCGGTCAAAGAAAAATTTCCCCAAGTTGTTGCGCAGATTATTTTTGCAGCCAACAAAGTCAAAGGTACCTTCCCCTTCAAACTTGGTCATGATAGCAGCAATTTTTGCCCTCGCTTCCTCCATGAGCCGTTCATGTTCTTTGACAAAAATGAATCCACGGGAAATCATATCGGGAGAACCAACCATCTTACCATTTTGTCCGTTAATCTTGATAATCAAGATGACAATACCATCCTGGGATAACTGCTTTCTGTCCTTTAGCACCGCGCTGCCCACATCACCAACGCCTAAGCCGTCGATTAAGATTCTGCCCGCTTGCACCCGACCATTGATTTTCCCGTGTTTCTGGTCCAGTTCCAACACTTGCCCATTTTCCATAACAAAGCAGTTTTCCATGGGCATATCCAGACAATAATGGGCAAGTTTTGCGTGTTGTTCCAACATACGATACTCGCCGTGTACCGGCAGGAAGAATTTCGGTTTTACCATATTGAGAATAATTTTCAGCTCTTCCTGGCTGGCGTGACCGGAAACGTGAATTTTCTGGTCTCTGCCATAAATCACATTAGCACCCAACCGAGTCAAATTATCAATGGTGCGAGCAACGCCTTTTTCGTTACCGGGAATGGGCGTTGCAGAGATGATAACCGTATCCCCTTCCATGATTTGGACCTGACGGTGTTCGCCCGTTGCCATTCTACTCAAGCCCGACAAAGGTTCGCCCTGACTCCCGGTGGTTAAAATCAACACGTTGCGGTCAGGATAATTGTTTACCTCGGAGATATCAATCATCATGCCGTCCGGCACATGGAGATAACCCAGTTCTGCCGCAACCGTACAAATATTTTGCATACCTCTGCCTACAATAGCAACCTTACGATTGGTTTTTTCCGCCGCCCATACCGCCTGCTGAATACGGTGAACATTAGAAGCAAAGGTGGTCAGAATGATACGTCCCTCTACATTTTGAAAGAGCTTATTTAGACGGTCGCCTACAGAAGTTTCCGATGCCGTATAGCCTTCTTTTTCCACATTGGTACTATCCGCTAAGAGCAAAAGCACCCCTTGTTCCCCAAAGGTAGCAATTCTGCCTAAATCCATAAACTGTCCGTCTACGGGAGACATATCAATTTTGAAGTCACTAACATGGAGAATTACTCCAACGGGCGTATGAATCGCAATAGCAAAGGAATCGGGAATACTGTGGGTCACCCGAATAAACTCGATTTTAAAACAGCCTACTGTAATGGTTTGCCGTGGACTCACGTCCCGCAATTTCACATCGCCTAAACGGTGTTCTTTTAATTTTCCTTGCAAAATACCAATGGTCAATCTGCTACCATAAACAGGCACATTTAGATCTTTCAAAATATATGGCAATGCGCCAATATGGTCTTCGTGAGCGTGGGTAATAAAAAAGCCCTTCACCATATCGCGGTTTTCCAATAAATAAGTGTAATCAGGAATTACCAAGTCAATCCCTAATAACTCGTCCTCCGGAAAGGCAACGCCGCCGTCAATGACAATAATCTGATTGTCATATTTAAACGCCGTCATGTTTTTCCCGATTTCTCCCAAACCGCCCAATGGAATAATGGACAGCTTACCATTTTTTCCACCGGATTTTTTATGACTGCCACTACGATAAACTTTTTTTCCATTGCTGCCGGCAGTTGCCGCTGCTGCGATATTATCAGCCGGAGTTGTTTTGTTATCGGTATTTCTTTTCGGTGCAGTCCGTCTGCCTGTTGACGGTTTCTTTTTTACTGCTGGTGTCTTTTTCTCTGTTGCAACCTTTTGGTCTTGTCCTTCTTCTGTCACAATTTTTTTTGCGGCAGACTTTTTAGAGTCGGCAGCTTTCGGATTCTTTATATTTTTCGTCGTTTTTGTATTTTTGGTATTTCTGCTTAGTTTTGTTGTTTGCCCTTGACTGCTTACGGCGCTCTTTTTTTCCGATTCTGCGCCAGAAGTCTTGGCATTATTTTCCACTGTACTAATAAGAATAACCTCCTTTTCTCATTTATGTTTCTATTTTTTTATAGCAAAATAAAAGAAATCATCATGTTTTAACCAATGACAAATTTCTTTTCATCTCCGCGCATATAAACAATGTGAAATCATTTTCATATTATCATTCGTAACCGTTTCATACTGATACGGCGCATCTGCTCATAAAAAACCGCTTTTATAGTATACAGCGTTATCTTATTTGTATGCAAACAGCGTAAAAAACCATTGTCGCTGTCTTATATTGCAAAAGAAAATATTCTTCAAACATCATTCATGATTTGCCGATACATATCTATTGTACAATAAGATATGACTTTTGCCAACAAAAAAATATCCCTGCTTTCTTAAGAAAACAGGGATATCATCTATTTATACAGGACTTTTAGATGAAATTTTACTTTTTATGATATTTTTTAAGCATTGCGTCCAATTGAGCGATTTGCTGTTCGTTGGCGCCAATTAAAGGCAGACGACAGTCACCTAATTCCCAACCGAGTAAATTCAAACAAGTTTTTACAGGCACAGGATTGCTGGTAATAAACATCATTTTACAGGCTTCTAAAATCTCACAGTGGATTTTGGTGGCGCCTTTATGGTCTCCTGCCTGGAATTTATCTATCATTTCTTTTAATTCATTGCCAAAAACATGCCCGGCAACACTGACAATACCGCAACCGCCCAATGCTAAAATGGGCAATGTCAAAGAATCGTCCCCAGAATAAATGGCAAAATCATCGTCGGTAAGACAACGAATATCAGATACCTGCGCCATAGAACCGGAGGCCTCTTTTACGCCCACAATATTTTTGATTTTGGAAAGTTTCGCAATTGTTTCCGGCGTCATGTTGATGCTACTTCTACCGGGAATATTATAGAGCAAAACAGGCAAAGTTGTACATTCTGCAATGGCTTTAAAATGGGCGTATAAGCCGTCTTGAGAAGGCTTATTGTAATATGGCACAACAGCTAAGATTCCGTCTGCGCCGGCCCTTTCCGCCTCTTTTGTTAATTCGATAGAAGGTTGGGTAGCGTTACCGGTAGAGCCGATAATCACCTTTCCTTTATCTCCCACCGCTTCTTTTACAGCAATTAGTAATTTGATTTTTTCTTCACTGGTCAAGGTAGGGCTTTCCCCTGTTGTCCCTGAGACAACCACGGCAGAAGAGCCATTTTCCATTAAATGCACAGCCAATTCTTGCGCTTTTTTATAGTTTACACTACCGTCCTTGGCGAATGGGGTAACCATTGCCGTTACAACACTACCAAAACACATTGTAAACTCCTCCTTTATCTTGCTATCCTAAATCAGATAAGCTTAAACCAATCCTTCTTTAACCAATAATTCCGCAATCTGTACCGCATTGGTAGCAGCTCCTTTACGGATTTGGTCTGCTACCACCCACAATACCAAACCATTATCACAAGAAATATCCTTGCGAATTCTGCCCACATAGACTTCGTCTGTATCGGAACTTTCCACAGGCATAGGATATTTGTTGTTGGCAATATCATCTACCAAAATCACACCGGGGGCTTTTGCTAAAATTTCTTTTGCTTCTTCCGGACTGAGCAGTCGTTCCGTCTCAATGTTAATGGCTTCGGAATGACTGCGGTAAACCGGCACTCTTACAGCTGTTGCGCTGACTTTAATGTCATCGTCATGGAACATTTTCTGGGTTTCCCAAACCATTTTCATCTCTTCTTTGGTGTAATCATTTTCTTTGAACACATCAATATGAGGAATGACATTAAAGGCAATCTGGTGAGCAAAGGTTTTCGGTGCAATGACTTCTCCATTAATGACCTGTTCCGTCTGGGTCCGTAATTCTTCCATACCTTCTTTGCCTGCACCAGATACCGCCTGATAGGTAGATACCACAATCCGTTTAATTTTTGCAGCGTCATGAAGCGGTTTTAAGGCGACAACCATTTGAATGGTGGAGCAATTTGGGTTGGCAATGATGCCTTTATGCCAATGTACGTCCTCCGGATTTACTTCCGGCACGACAAGCGGCACTTCCGGGTCGTAACGAAAAGCGCTGCTGTTGTCAATAGCAATAGCGCCCCGTTTAGCAGCCTCCGGCGCTAATGTTTTGCTGATAGCGCCGCCAGCAAAAAGTACAATATCCAAACCGTCCATAGATTCCGGCGTAGCTACATCTACCACATAGTCAGTCCCTTGGTAATTGATGACTTTTCCTTTAGACCGTTCGCTGGCTAATAATTTCAAATTCTGAATCGGAAAATTCTTTTCCGCTAGTACTTTTAATAATTCTCCGCCGACAGCGCCGGTAGCTCCGACAATGCCCACATTATATTTCTTCATATGTATCTACTTCCCCCGATTCCATTTCTCTGACCTATTTTTTTATAGATACTGCAATTATAACCATTTCTTAATGATATTGCAATAACAAAGGCTGGATTTGCTTGCCGATTCTCGCCATTTTTATGGTATCTGCCAACTGTTTGATATTAAAGACCACAGAATTGCATTTTTTCACCGGGTCGTCTTGTCCGAACGGCACCAAATAGACGTTTTTCGTATTCAGCATCATAGCGATATTTTGAGCGTTCAATCCCAGTCCATCGTTGGTAGATACCCCTAACACCAGCGGTTTTAAATTGCGAAGATGGGCTTTCGCCGCCATGAGAGCGGGCGTATCCACAATGCCGTTTGCCAGCTTTGCCATGGTGTTGCCGGAACAAGGCGCAACCACCATCACGTCAAAGAGACTTTGGGGACCGATAGGCTCTGCATCAGGAATGGTACCAATCCAGGGCTTGCAGCCAATATTCTCAAGTTCGTCTTCCCATTGTTTGGGTGTGCCGAATTTCGTATTCATTTCCTGAACGCTGAGAGACAGCACAGGAGTGATTTCCCATGGCTCTGTCTCTAAAATCTCTTTCATTTCCGCAATGGTTTTCTTTAGCGTACAATGAGAGCCGGTCAGTGCCCAACCGATTTTCAACGGTTCTTTTTCTATCTCTTTTTCTTTCGCTGTTTCCTGTTGAGACATAATATCCCCCCTATTTCATTCTCCTTGATTTCTCAATTTGGTTTGTTGTTTCTTTTTGCCTTTATTAGCAGTTTTTTTTATTTCCTCTCCCGACTGCTCAAAGAACTCCACTTTCTTTTGGGCTTTCCGTACTTTCCCATTGATTTTAGTGGTAGCTGCCGCTACTGCCTTTTTACGGATACGCACCTTATGTTCTTCCGTCAATTCTTCTGCCTGCTCCAGGCTGGATTTTTTCTCCATTTTGCGAGGCATTGTTTTTTGCGTTTTTTCTCGGTTTGCCTGTTCCTCAAAGAACTGGGCGATGATTTCCGGATAGACCTTCCCTAACAATTCTCCGGCAAACTGGGGCGCAACCTTTCCCGGCAGCCCCGGTGCAAGACTTGCTTTGACGCCTTGTTTTTCTGCAGCAGCAAAATCTGTGCCGCCGGGCTTTGACGCTAAGTCGATAATGCAAGCGGAGGATTTCATCTTGGCAATAACGCTGCCTGTCAGCACCAGACTGGGAATGGTGTTATAGACAATATCGCTTTTGGCAACAAGCTCGCCCAGATTACGCCAAACGCCCACTTGAAAGCCGTCTGTCTTTGCTTGCTCCAGCCGCTTTTTACCGCGATTTACTACAGTTACATTACCGTTTAAAGCTTTGATTTTTTTCGCCAAAACTTCACCTACTCTCCCATAACCGAGAATCACCACTTCTGCGCCGTCAATAGTAAAAGGCGTTTCCTCTACGGCGATTTTAATTGCCCCTTCCGCTGTGGGAATGGCATTGGGAACGGCAATTTCGTCAAGCTCTGCCGTTTCTACCAGTTCCCAGCGTTTTTCAGCGGCTAATATTTTCAACATATCAGCAGCCACACCTACCAAAATCAATGTTTCTTCTTTTACGGACTGCCACTGTTCTTTGGTAAGATAAACATCTCCCTGAACCAAGGGCGCATAGAGTTTCCCATCAGCAGAGATGCCCGGCATAGGTAAAATAACTACATCCGCCTGTGCCATCGCTTTTTCCGGTTTTAAGCAATAGGATACCCCTGCCGGTAACGATGTTTTTGGCAGTGCAAAAGCAGATACCGCCGCGTCCATTTCCGCTAAACTTTTTAACAAATATAAATCTCTTTGGTCACCGCCAACCATGAGAATTCGTTTCTTTTTCTTTCCTCTCATAAAGGCATTTCTTCCCCCTGTTTTTTTATATTACACTATATGACCTCATAGAAACGGCTGTGCCGGAAATGTGCAAAAAACCGCAAAAAAAATAAGAAGCCCTTTACCTTTCGGTAAAGAGCTTCTTATTTTGATTGGCGAGATTTTTCTGATTACATAATCTTTTCTAATCCATAAACCAAGCCTTTCAATTCTTTGATTTTTCGCAAAGCTAAAATCAGCCCCGGCAAATAGGTTTCTCTAGAAATAGCGTCGTGCTTAATGGTAAGAATCTGTCCTAAACCGCCAAAAACCACCTCTTGGGTAGCCACATAGCCGGGCAAACGCACACTGTGAACCCGCATCCCTTGAAAATCACCGCCACGACTGCCATTGATTTTTTCAAATTCATTGGCTGCACCTTGGGCAAAAACACCACGATTCCCACTCATCATTTCCATGGTTTTAATGGCTGTACCAGAGGGCGCGTCTAACTTCTGGTCATGGTGACGTTCGATAACTTCTACATGAGGAAAATATGCCGCCGCCTCTTGGGCAAATTTCATCATCAGAATGGCGCCCAAGGCAAAGTTAGGCGCAATGAAAACTTGCGTATCATATTGCTTTGATAATGCTTCAATGATGGTCAAATCATCTTCCGTAATTCCTGTAGACCCAACTACAATAGGCGTTTTATGTTCCAAAGCAGTACGAATATTTTTCATCACCACTTGCGGGTTGGTAAAATCCACTATCACATCAGGCTGTTTCTGTTCAATGGCAGCTGCCAAATCCGTTTCTACTAGAATGCCGTTTGGCTCCATACCGCACAGAGCGCCAATATCTACGCCGCCTTTCACATCAACGCCTGCAATAACCTGCATATCGGGTTCTTTTGCCAGTCCTGCCGTCATGGCTTTGCCCATTTTCCCACAGACGCCGTTCATCAATATTTTCATGCCGTTTGCCAATGCCAACACTCCTCTTTTCTATAATAAAAAGTTTATTCCCCATAAAAAGAAAAATTCCTGCCTGCCTCAGGAAAAGAGTGTCGATATAACACCATTGACCGAATGCTTGTCTCATGGTATAATAAAGCAAATTTGTGGGGGGACTGACGCCTTGTGGCGAAAGTTGAGAAGGTTAAAACCTGACCCTTTGAACCTGTTAGTTAACACTATCGTAGGGAAACAAATTACACTGAAAAATCACATAAAATCAATACATGAAACGATAGGTGTAATAGGCTTTCTTAGGATAAAACTTAAGAAGGTCTTATTTTTTTATCTCCCCCGAAAAAGAAAGGATTGATTTTAATGAAAACAGCTCTTACCATTGCCGGCTCTGACTGCAGCGGCGGTGCCGGTATCCAAGCAGACTTAAAGACATTCTCCGCCCACGGCGTTTTCGGCATGAGCGCTATTGTTTCTGTGGTAGCGGAAAACACCGCCAAGGTTATCTCTATCCACGATGTACCGCCTAATATCATCGCTGACCAAATCGACGCGGTATTCACCGATATTCCCGTCGACGCCGTCAAAGTCGGTATGCTCTCCTCGCCTATTTGCATGGAAACCGTAGCGGGAAAGCTAAGAGAATATCAACCAAAGCATGTCATCATCGACCCGGTGATGTATGCCAAAAACGGCTGTCCGCTTATGAATCCTGATTCCATCGACACCCTAATCAAAACAGTAATTCCCCTGGCAACGGTCCTTACCCCCAACATTCCCGAAGCAGAGAAAATCACCGGCATGACCATTGCCAATCAAAAGGACATGGAAACAGCCGCTGCAAAAATCCACGCTATGGGCTGCCAAGGTGTCTTAGTAAAAGGCGGACATGCTACAGGTGACGCTACCGACGTATTTTTTGGCGGCAAAACGTTCTCTTATTACGACGCAGAGCGAATTGATACCAAAAATACTCATGGAACAGGTTGCACTTACTCCTCCGCCATTGCAGCAAATCTGGCTTTAGGCTTTGACATGAAAACAGCCATTGCCAACAGCAAAGAATATGTAACCACTGCAATTCGCCATAGTCTGGCGCTGGGCAAAGGATGTGGTCCTACCCACCACTTCTACGATTTGTATCAA
>CATIYQ010000086.1 GCA_949739465.1 uncultured Peptococcaceae bacterium
AAAAGGGATTCGAACCCTTGATACGGTTGCCCGTATACATGATTTCCAATCATGCGCCTTCGACCAACTCGGCCATCTCTCCACAACCATGTCAGCTTTTTTATTATACCTATATTTTCTCTCCTTGGCAAGCCTTTTATGCAAAAATTTCTCTTTTTCTCCAGGGATTGGCTATTCTAGAGCATAACGATGGTAATGCCGGGATTGGAAAAGACGAGGTCATGGTCTTTCCTTAGGAAAGGGCAGCGGTCCAACGCATAGAGGACGTTGGGGTTAAAAATATTCCATTGTTCTCCCGGTATGTAGTCGGCGATTTTGCATTGGTAGCGTTCATCGTCTAACCAACGTCTCGCCTCTTCTCGAATGACGCCCCCCGCTCCGGAGGAGCCGTAGCCGTGAATGACCTTGACGCCGTCATAGCCCAGCTCACGGGCATGGGCAAGCCCTGTTGCAAGATAAATCTTTGCTTCCTCCCATTTGGGCATACCGTTTTTGATATTCAGTTGGTACAGTTCTTGCCTTTGTCCCGTGTTTGCCACGACCCCGTCTCCTTATTTAATCAGTTCATAAATGGCTTGGGTATAGATTTTGGTCATTAAAATCAAATCGGGAATATAAATATGCTCGTTTGCCTGGTGGACAGTATCTACACTGTGGGGGAACATGGGACCGAAGGCAACGAAATTTTTTACAGCGCGGCAATAAGTGCCGCCGCCGATGACCAGCGGTTTTGTTTCATCTCCGGTCATTTCCCGATAAACACTGCACAGCTTTTGGACCAAGGGGTGGTCCAGGGGGACAAACAAAGGCGGCTTATGCTCGTTGATTTGCAGTCCTAGGTCTTTGGCGGCGGCATGTTCGTCCAGCTCATGCCAGAGCATGGCAAAGTCTGAGGTAATAGGATAACGTACATCCATTTGGCAGACGGCTACGCCGTCCTTGGCACGAAATTCTCCCATGTTCATGGTAAGAGCGCCAGAAATTTCATCCTCACAAGCAATACCTGCGCCTTTGCCGTCATAGCCGTCTAGGAAGAGTGTGGTAAATTTTTTCAGCATGCGTTTGAGGTTTTGGTCCATACCACTGACCGTTAAGAGGAATTCCAGCAGTTTGCCGATGGCGTTTTCTCCCATATCGGGGCGGGAGCCATGACAGGATTTTCCCATTGCGGTTACTGTCATGGTAACGCCTTGGTCCTCCAGGGTAAGCCCTCGTTTGTTCGTTAACTTTTTATAGGCGCGTTCCAGTTGATACCGTCCTTCGGAGCTGACGAAGAAGGTGGCTTTTGCCTCTCCTGGCACGACGTTGGGCGCAGTGCCGCCTGAGATTTCTTTTAAAATTAAATCAACGCCTTTGCCGTTGGTATAGCGGTCGGTGGCGCTAAATTGCAAAATGCCTTTTTCTCCATGAATGACGGGAAAGTCACCGTCGGGAGAAAAACCCATAGCAGGGATTTCTTCGTTTTTCAGGTAATAATCAATACAGCCGAAACCTTCCTCCTCATTGAGTCCCATAATGTGCCGTACTCGTTTTGTGATAGGAAGACCGCTTTGTTTGATAAACCAAAGGGCAAAAAGAGCTGCTACAGTAGGACCTTTGTCGTCCATCGCGCCCCGACCGTAAATGCGGTTATCCTGGATGAGACCGCCGAAGGGAGGTAAATCCCAGCCTGCTCCTGCCGGCACTACATCCAGGTGGCTTAATACACCCACCAGTTCTTCTCCTTCACCTAACTCTGCATAGCCGACATAACCTTGGAGATTTTTATGCATAAGACCCATTTGCTCTGCCATGGAAAGCATGAATTCTAAGGCTTTGGCAGGACCTTTGCCAAAGGGCTGATTGGAGCTTTCTCCATAGCTGTAAACACTTTCAATGGTGATGAGCTTTTGTGTGGTTTCCACGATTTTTTGGGCATATTGATCAACGAGATCGTTTAATATTTTTTCCATGTCAATGCTCCTCTTGCTTTTGTATCAAAATAATTCCCCTATATTCTATCATAATTCGACAAAACTGAAAATATGTGGCTCTTGTTTTATAGGGGATTATGGATAATTTACCCAAGAGGAATCGTAGCTATACAAAAAGAGAGGAAATTACTGTTTTGTGATTTCCTCTCTTTTACTTAGACATGGAATATAGTTTATTGCTTGGTGACAATTAAATTGTCATTGCCCACATTGATGAGATATTTGCCGGACTTCCAGAATTTTATCTCTCCACTGAACCCGCTGCCGTTTACCGACATATGAAAGGTTTTCTTTTCTGCATAGGTGTTATCTTGTCCTGATACCAGAAGGAAGGCGGTGACGTCGACATTTTCTTTTGTGGTGTATCCTTTTACGGATAATGCATCTCCTGTTACGGTCTGGTTGCGGCTGACGGAGAAGAAACTGTCGCCGGTAACAATATCCATGGTCACAAATACATCGGCTTGTTTGCCGTTCTCAGCCGGCAGGCTATATGCTCCGGCGCCAAAGAAAACGCCGTTGGGATTTAAGATGTTATTGCGGTGTTCGGGGGACGCCATTAAGGCGTTAAAGGTATCTGTTGCGCTCATGTAACCATGGGCGATATTTTCCAGACAAAGAGGCAGTCCTGCTGCTGTCATACGCTGTTCGGCTGTTCCCTTGGAGGGAGAGGTGTGGTTGAAGTAATTGTTAATTGCCATATCCCGGCTATGGCTGCGGGCAAGAGCGGCGATTTCATCAATATTGATGAGAGTGCTTAGTCCCAAATCTTTGCGAGCTTTGTTGATTAAAGTCAAGAGTTCTGATTCCCAAATGTCTGAATCTTCCCAGGTTTGGGCATAATTACTGTCGTTGCTGTTGGTATTGGTGGTGGTGATGACAACGGTCTGTGTGGCGCCGTTCCAATCTACTGTGGCATTTAATGCCTGTCCCACAAAGCGGAGGGGCACTAAGGTTCTGCCGTTTACTACCTTTGCCGGTACATCCAAGAGCTGTTCCGCACCGTTGATATACGCTGTCTTTTGATTAACTGTGAGGGTTACCGTTTGGGTTTTGCTGTGAATGGTGACTTTTTTGGTCGGGGCGTCATAGCTTACTGTTGCACCCAGCTGTTCGCCGATGGCGCGCATAGGTACTAAGGTCCGTCCGTTATCTAAAAGAGGCGGCACGTCAGCTACCATTTCTGTGCCGTTGATGAAGACTTTGATTTCTCCCGTTGCCTGTAAGGAGGGTTGTCCCATATTAAAAATGCCGAAGGCACCGCAAAAAACGGCGGCTGCCAGCAAGACTTTTTTGCTTGTTTTCATGAGCAAAAGCTCCTTTCTTTGCTAAGATTAGAAAATCACATACTTTCATAAATTCTTGATAAATTGCTAATTTCCTGCTCTCGGCGTTGGAGAAATTTTTCTGAAAAATATTCCAAAGTTTGGCAACAAAAGGAACATCGGCTCGTTTCAATGAACAGAGAAAAATATTTTGCAAAAGCTGTATTTTCAAAGGTTATCTTCAGCAAATAGGTGTATAATAAAAATATAATCAGATAAAGGACAGAAAGGCGGAAATGATGATGTTGTTGAAGTGGGATATTAAACTGTTTAATTTAATTAACGATAATTTGAAAACGCCTTTCTTGGATAAGATTATGCCTTACTTTACCAACATAGGCGGGGCAATGGCAACCTTTTGTATTTTGGTGATTTTTTCTTTTCTTTACATCTTCCCTCTGCAAAAGACGTTGATTGCTTTGGCGCTGACTCAGATTATTGTCCAGTTTTTGAAGCAGCATATTTCTCGTATTCGCCCTTACGAGGCACTGCCTGACGTCAATTTTGACCACAATTTTGCTTTATCGGACTATTCCTTTCCGTCGGGGCATTCTGCTACTATTTTTTGCATGGCGACCATGGCGTCTTGGGGGGTGCCATGGCTTGCGCCTGTATTCTTTGGTATTGCCTCTCTGGTAGCGGTTTCCCGTATTTATTTGGGATTGCATTTTCCCTCCGATGTGATGGCAGGCAGCGTCATCGGCTGGCTTTGTGCCGCTATGGTGTTACAATAAACAAATAGCGTGAAACAATAACAAAAGATTCTTCGCCGTTTTGGGGAAGAATCTTTTTGTTTTATTTTCGCCAATTGTTAACCATTTGCTGGACTTCGTTCCATGAGGGAAGATTTTGTCCTTGGGTGGCATTGCCTTGAAAAGGCATGCCGTAGCCGCCCGGTCCGCTCATAGGCGGCGTGTTATAACCTCTGCCGCCCATATTGACGTAACCGTTTTGATTCATCCGGTTCATTTGTCCCACTTGCCCCATATTACCGCCTCTTAAAGGCTTTCCCTTTAATGTTCGTCCCAGATACGAGCCTAAACTGCCCAGAAGTCCGCCGCCGGTAGCAGCGTTTGCCGCGCTTGAAGTATTACCCAGTCCGCCGCTTGCTCCGCCCAGCATATTCAGGACTGCGCCGATGCCGCCATTTTGGTTGATAAAATTAGTAATGGTTTGCATGGTGTTACCATTTTGTCCGGCGGCGGCTCCTCCGTTATTCATGAAGGATTTGATGACGGGGGCAAGTTGGGTCAGAAGTGTTCCTGCGCCGCCGTTTCCCGTTGCATTGGTTTGGTTCGTTTGGTTTGTTTGATTGGCTGTGTTGTTGCTGCCCTCTGGGTTAGCGGTATTTCCACCGTTTTGCTGCAAGGCTTGGAGGATTTGGTTAACGATTTGGGTCATGGAAGGCGCGCCCTGTTGCCCGTTATTTTGATTATTGCCGGCGTTTTGGTTTCGACTTTGTTGTTGATTTTGATTATAGTTTTGATTTTGTCCGTATTGCTGCTGTCGGAAATTCTGTCCATTTCTGTTGTTTTGGTATTGCTGCTGCTGTTGCTGTTGCTGTTGATAGTTGTTGCCGCGGTTTCCATTGCCATAGGCATTTTGGTTTTGCCATGGTCCGTTGTTGCCGCCTGTGTTTTGCCCTCCGTTTTGCTGTTGTTGGGGCGGCGTCCAGCGGCTGTTCCTTTGGTTTTGCTGCTCATATTGCTGATAAGAACCGCTTCTGGTCTGATAATAGCCGGCATTTGGCTCTTCATAGGTAGGGGGGGATTTCTCGCTTTCCTCCTCTTGGGTCATGGGGTAAGCGGTGTATACGTTGGTGTCCTTCACCACTTCTTGTTGGGGGGAGTCGGCGGAAGCTGTGTTTTCTATGGTTTCGCCTTGTTGTTCTTGGGTCATTCCCGTCCCTCCTTTCGCTGGGTCTTCCTCTTTCTTTCTTCATCATATGCAGGGTGGCGGGAAATGTGACGGAGAAGGGGGTGAATCCACAAAAGAAAAAGCTCCTCTAGGCGATTACTTGCCTTGAGGAGCGGTTTTCTTGGCGTTTTCTTCTGTTGGTGCAACCTCTGTTTGAGCGGGAGACGGCGGTGTGAGACAGAAACTTTGGACGATGGCGGCAATATCGGCGTCATAAGACTCTTTCCTGCTTTTTAAAGTCCAGGCGATGATTTGCACCAGATGGTCGGGACAATCAACGGTATAAACCCAGTAGTAGACGTTGAGTCCGTCCACCATACCGCTGATTTTGCTGACGTAAGCGGCTCGTCCGTTAATGGTAGTGGGCGCAGGGTCTGTAATAAGACGGTTGGTAAGTTTTGCGGCGGTCAGGTCTACCACAATGTTTGTGTAGTCGGCAAGGGGCATTGCCAGGTCCGCCTTTGACTCCGGAATAACAATCAAATATTTATCTTTGGCAAGGCTACCTATTTCCAGCTCCGCTTCGGGGTGGAGTTCTCCTGTCATTGCTTGCCATTCCTCTCCCGCCGTCAGTTGAAATTCTCCGCC
>CATIYQ010000087.1 GCA_949739465.1 uncultured Peptococcaceae bacterium
AGAGGAAGAGGATAAAAAAGAGGAAAAGAACATCGGGGTATGCAAAATGTTTCCCGTGAAACAATCAATTTGTTTCTCACCACAGAAGGAAAAGGAGCATACCAATATCATGATATATTTTGATAATGCCGCCACTACCTGGCCCAAGCCTCCCGAAGTCATAGAGAGCGTCTGCCGTTCTTTTTTGGACTACGGAGCCAATCCCGGTCGGGGCGCTTATAAAATGGCAATGGATACTTCTCGTTTGATTTATAATACCAGGGAAACCATTGCTTCTTTTTTCAAAATTTCTGATTGTAACAACATCGCCTTCACCCGCAATACCACCGAAAGCGTGAATATAGGAATCAAAGGGGTCGTTCGCCCCGGCGACCATATTCTTTATTCCTCTCTGGAACATAACGCTGTTTGGCGACCTATTAAATCCCTGGAAAAATCAGGCGTTACCTCCGATTGTTTTCAGGTAGACGCCGAGGGAAAAGTTGACTTTGCGGATTTAGAGAGAAAAATCAAACCCAACACCAAACTCATCGCTTGTCTCCACGGCAGCAATGTACTAGGCTGTGTTTTGGATATTGCTGCCATTGGTGAGATTGCGAGAAAACACCAAATCTATTTTCTGGTAGACTGTGCCCAAACGGCAGGAGCGTTACCTATTGCTCCCGAAGAGATAGGCGTCGACCTGCTGGCATTCCCCGGACACAAAGGACTCTACGGTCCTATGGGTATTGGCGGGCTTTATGTGAGAGAAGGACTAATTCTTACCACTATCCAAGAGGGGGGAACAGGCAGTAATTCCTTAGAAGCAGCCCAGCCAGAAATGATGCCGGATCGATTGGAAAGCGGCACTGTCAACACACCGGGTATTGCAGGGCTGGGCGCAGGTATCCGTTTTCTTGAGACCATTGGTATGGAGGAAATCCTCCGCCATGAGCAGCAGCTTACCAAATACCTTTATGAAGAACTTGCCCAGATACCCAACATCATCTTATATGGTCCCCATATTTGCCAGGAACGTCTGCCGGTGGTCTCCTTTAATATTGCAGGGAGGGACAGCAACGAGATAGGCTGGACATTAGGGAAGGACTATGACATCTGTGTGCGGGCAGGCTACCACTGCGCGCCCCTCGCCCACAAAACCATAGATACGCTGAATCGGGGGGTGGTAAGAATCAGTTTTGGTATCTATAATCAGCCTTGGGAAGTGGAAAAATGCCTAGACGCCATCAAAATCATTGCCAAATAACAAAGGAAAAAACCGTCTGACTCCTCATAGAGAAGGGTAGACGGTTTTTGTTTATAAAGAGATTAACGACAAAAAAAGAAACGATAACAAATGGCAAAAACCAGCAACAGTCCCAATATGCCCGTGAAGGGATAAAGAAAGGATACTAAACCGGAAAAATCCCAACGGTGGGCAATAAGAAAGGCAACAGTCAGAAACAGTATCTTGCCCCAAACAGAAACATCCTGGAGCAATGTAAAGCTATTAGCAAGGGCGGTGGTAATAATAGCGGCAAAGAGCGCCACACCATAAAAGACGACGCCTGCCCCTTCCTCCATGGCAAGGGACAGAAAAGGCATAGGAGAACCTTCTGCAAGGGTAGGGTCGGAGAGAAGAGACAGGGTAGCAAAAAAAAGCAACGCGCCCAGTAACAGACCGGCAAAAAAACCGCCGTAGGCAGGTTGTTTTCCTCTGCTACTGATGCCAAAGGGTACCAATATGGTGCTGATACCAAAGAAGTTATAGGATACATAAAGCAAAGACCAAAAAAAAGCCATGATATAACCAAAGACAGAGAATGATTCACTCTCATGATAGCTATGAATCAACGCTAAATCAATAGATTGATACCAGAGAGAAAAAAGCATAACCAAAAGGATTGGCACCAGGATTGTGTTAATGATGACCATGCCCTTCTGAGGACGAAGAAGAAAAACAAAAAGAAAACAGCAAAGGAGAATGCCGCCCCAACCGGGCGCTCCTAAAAAGAAAATTTGGAATAAACTGTCTCCCGCCGCAATCATTACCGTAACAGAAAAAAATAAGAACAACTGCAAAAAACGAAGCATAGAAAGTCCTAACCGTTCCCCCAAACAAAAAACAAAAAAATCAACAGAAGAGGAGATACCTTGTCTTCGGCAAATCTCAATGGCGGCATAAGCCAAAAAGGCAAATAAAATCCCGGCAAATAAAAGGGAAGGATATGCCGCAGAGGAAAACCTACCGAAGAATAATTGGATTTCTTTGCCGGAGGCAAAGCCGGCGCCAATAAGCGCCCCTAAATAACAAAAACATACCTGAAAAAAAATCGGCATATTCCATCCTCCTTTTCTTACCTTAAATCTATGCGGAAAGGACAGAAAAAAGAAGAGAAAAAGAAGAAAAGAAGGGAAGAAGGACAAAAAAGAGAGAGATGTAAAAACATCCCTCTCTTTTTTTGAGGAGAATATGATAGGAAGAACAGTTATTTTTAAATGGAATGTAAACACTTAACAGTAACGAATCACCAAATATACGGAACAAATCCCCAACACTAAAACAGTAGCGGGAATGGCATATTTGCAATATTCGCCCCAAGTTACCTTATAGCCTTCTTTCTCAGCAACAGATACCCCTACTACATTGGCAGAGGCGCCGATTGGCGTGCCGTTACCGCCGATATCTGTACCAAGGGCCAGTGCCCAAGCCATAGAGTCTAAATCCAGTCCCGTGGAAAGAGCAATATTTTTGATAACCGGTACCATAGTGGCAGCAAACGGAATATTATCCACAATAGCGCTGCAAATGGCGGAAAGCCACAGCACGATGAGGAGAATGGCCGTCAGGTTACCACCGCTGATTTTTTCAATGTAAGACGCTACAACTTCCAATACATGGGTTTGTTCCAGGCCGCCAACGACAATGAAAAGTCCCACAAAGAAACCTAACGTTTTCCAGTCTACCAATTTCATAATATGTTTGGCCTCACCGAAAGAACCGGAGGCAACCAGGGTGAGGACAGCCGCCAGCGCCCCAATAGTAGCTACAGAAAGTCCTGTGGTGGCGTGGGTGATCAAAAGAACAACCGAGAGCAGGAAAATTGCCGTACTTTTTACGAAAAGACTCATATTGGTAATGGCAGTTTTCGGGTGGGGTACGTTATCTTTCAAATGAGGGTCTTGTTGTTTTTCCACAGCGCGGATACGTTTGGCAAACATTGCTACGAAGAAGAAAACAGAAATAATCATGGCAATCCATGCTACAATCCCCGTATTGGTAATAAAATCATGGAAACTATAACCCAAAGAAGTACCAATGATAATATTGGGCGGGTCGCCGCACATAGTTGCAGAGCCACCTAAATTGGCACAGAAAATTTCTGCCAAAATAACGGGAACGGGATTAAACTTTAAGAGTCTTGCCAGCTCCACCGTAACAGCAGCCAAGAACAGAATAACGGTAATGCTATCGATGAACATAGCAAGAAAACCGGACATAATCATAAATACCACCAGAAGGGGTACAATACGATAATGAACCCATTCGGCTACTAAGAGACAGAGCCAACGGAAGAAGCCGGACTTTGCCATGCCTTCTACCATCACCATCATACCGGCGATAAAGAAAATGGTAGTCCAGTTAATGCCCATGAAGGACTCGGAAGCCCCGGGACCAGGATACCAAAATTCCGCCGTGAAAATACTTGCCAGATTCAGTGTTTCCATGACAGCATCCACACTGTGAAGCATACCTAAGAATACCACTACAATCATAACAACGCCGCCAATGAGGGCAGGAATATGACGTTCCCATTTATCGGAGATAATCACAATAAACATGATAAGAAAAATAATACCGGAGACAATTTGACTGGCTAACATAAGAAGCACCCCCTAAAGTTTTTTGTTTATCAATCAAAGCAAAGCTAAAACTGAACAGATGCAGATAAACCATAGAAATATAGAAACCGGGGTGTGCCCCAAAATTAAGCTGTCTTATCGCTGGGTAACGCCTCATTATAAAAATACACCTATTCTACAAAAATTGCAAGGAAATTCTTCAAAAATTATGAAATATTTTTTTCGGGAAGTGCTATAATAATCATACAGAAAAATATTATTGGAAGAACAAATTAGAAAAAAGGAAGGGATATATATGAAAGACCCAAGAATTACCAAACTTGCCCACCAGCTCATAGATTATTCCGTCAATCTCCAACCGGGAGAAAAGCTCCTCATCGAAACAGACAGCCAAACCAATGAATTAACCAAAGAATTGGTTCGCCTGGCTTACAAAAAAGGCGGACAACCATTTGTCTCTATGAATAACAGCCCCGTTCTTCGAGAACTCTTAATGGACATTACCGACGCCCAGCTCACCGCTATGGCGGAATGGGACTCAGCCCGCATGGAACAAATGGACGCTTACATCGGCATCCGCGCGAAGGGCAACGCCTTTGAAATGTCCGGTGTGCCGGCAGAAAAAATGCAAGCCTATGCCAGCCTTTATCAAAAACCTGTTCACCATGATATCCGCGTAGCAAAAACCAAATGGGTGATTCTCCGTTATCCCAACGACAGCATGGCTCAATCTGCAGAAATGGCTACCGACGACTTTGAAGATTTCTTCTTTGACGTATGTAATTTAAATTATGCTAAAATGGACAAAGCCATGGACGCCCTGCAAGCCCTAATGAATCGCACTGATAAAGTCCATATCGTCGCTCCCGGCACAGATTTAACCTTCTCCATTAAAGGCATCGGCGCGATTAAATGCGCCGGCAACTGCAATATTCCCGACGGGGAAGTATACACCGCGCCCGTAAAGGACAGCGTCAACGGCGTTATTTCTTATAACGTCGCCTCTCCAAATCAGGGTATTGTATTCCGAGATATCAAACTTACTTTCAAAGACGGGAAAATCATCGAAGCCACGGCAGCAGACCATAACGAGGAATTAAACGCCATTTTTGACACGGATCCCGGAGCAAGATACGTAGGAGAATTTGCCATCGGCGTTAACCCTTATGTGCTGTTTCCTCTCTATGATATTTTGTTCGACGAAAAGATTTGCGGCAGCATTCATTTCACTCCCGGCGCTTGTTACGATGACGCTTATAACGGCAATCAAAGCGCTGTTCACTGGGATTTGGTAGCGATTCACCGTCCCGAATACGGCGGCGGCGAAATCTACTTTGACGATGTGCTGATTCGCAAAGACGGTCGCTTCGTCCTGCCTGAATTAGATTCCCTTAACCCGGAAAACTTAAAATAAAACAAATTCATAATGAAATAAGAAAAAGGACTGCAATTTGTGTTGCAGTCCTTTTTATAGATTGTTAATTATTTTGATGCCGCCGTCTTTTCTTAATGACCACGCGGCGGAAGGGTTCGTCTCCTTCGCTGTATGTTTCTACCCGTTCGTCTCCTTGGAGCGTCATGTGAATGATTCTCCGTTCATGAGGATTCATGGGTTCCAGTCGCAAAGGACCGTTCATTTTGGTAGCCTTTACCGCCATCTTTTCCGCCAAATCTTTAAGCGTTTCTTCTCTGGTCTGACGGTAACCTTCTACATCTAAGATGATTCTTTGTTTTTCTGTCATTTTACGATTTACCACTAAGTTGGTAAGATACTGCAAAGAATCCAATGTTTCACCACGTCTGCCAATAATCACCCCTAAGTTTGATCCTGTCATGGTCAGCCACAAAGATTCTTCTTTTTTCTCTGCGGTAATAGCAGGCGCAACTTTCAGATAATCAAAAATGCCTTGTAAAAAATCTAAAGCGATTTTTTCCGCTTGACTATCATCACCTGTGATAACGGCAGTTTTTTCAACAGGATTAGAGATAGGAGCGGAAACAGGAGTAGAAGTGGCAACGCTAACAATCGATTCGGCGTTGCCTTTTACCGTAACGCGAACTTTCGCGTCTTTACCACCTAAGCCAAAAATACCTTTGCTTCCTGTTTCTAAAATTTCCACATCGGCTTCGTCCATAGCTACATTTAATTCGCTTAAAGCCTTATCGATGGCTTCGTCAACTGTCTTTGCTGTTTTTTCTATTGTAATAGACATCTTCTTTTTCCTCTCTTTGTCAATGTCTTATTGGTCCTTATTTTCTTCCTCTTTATCTTCTGTTTCTTTTTCTTTTTTATCGGAAGATTTTTTTACTTTGCCTTGGGATTTTGCTTTATTGCCTTTGTCTTCTTTACTTTCTTTACTTTCTTTATTTTCCTTACTTTCTTCCTCCGTCATATTGCTACGATTAACGATGAGCTGTTGGAGTGCACCGATAATGCTGTAAGTAATCCAGTAAAGGCAAAGTCCCGCCGGAAAACGCATTGCCATAACCCCTAACATAATGGGCATCACATAGAGCATGGTATTTTGCATCCGGTCTTTTTTATTAGTAATCATTACTTTCTGCTGCACATAGGTACTCAAACCTACGAAAATCGGCAAATAGAACGTAGGGTCAGGGTTACCGATATGTTCAATCCAGAAAAAGTTATCAAAACCGCCCGTATACTCAAAATTCAAAAGGGCCCGATACAGACAAACAAAAATCGGCAATTGAATGAGCAGGGGCAGACATCCCGCCATAGGGTTAATGTTGTTTTGCTGATAAAGTTTTACCAAGGCTTCATTTTTTTTCGCCGGATTGTTACCGTATTTCCGTTCAATGGCGGCAATTTTCGGTTGAAGTTTGGTTAAGCTTGCCATAGACTGCATTTGTTTGCGCATCAAAGGATATAGCAACACTTTTACAATCACCGTCAGCAAAATAATGGACAGCGCATAGCTGGGCATACCCATAGATTGGGTCAAACTAAATAAATATTCAATAAACTGTTGAATTAAACCAATAAAACTACTCAATCTATTCCGCGATAAATGCGGTTCACCTCACTTATTTGACAGGGTCGTAGCCGCCTCGCGACCATGGATGACAACGGCAAATACGCTTAACGCTCATCCAGCCGCCTTTCCATACCCCGTATTTTTCCACTGCTTCCAAAGCATATTGAGAACAAGTCG
>CATIYQ010000088.1 GCA_949739465.1 uncultured Peptococcaceae bacterium
TCCCGTCTGATTAAACGGCGGACCGTTGCCAAAGAAGTTTGTGACGCGGGAAAAATCCTGATTAACGGCAGAACGGCAAAGGCATCCTCTGAGGTGGCGGCAGGGGATACTCTGGAAATCCGCTTTGCTAATCGTACAATCCGTGTAAAAATCATCAAGGTCAGCGAAACGGTGAAGACACAAGACGCGGCGGAGATGTATGAAATTATTGGAGAAGAAAAAATTGCAGACGATTTGTTTGAATAAAAAGGAGAGGCATGCCCTCTCTTTTTTTGTTGCATAAAATGAAATCCATAGCGTATAGATAACTGAAGAAAAAAGGAGGTCTTTCGGTATGGATTTTATAGATGATAAAAACGGGGAAAATCTTACCAATCTGCATCGGGTTCTCATAGATAACCAAGAAAATTTGCATTTGCAGGGCGTTTGCAAGGTGGAAAACTTTGACACCGGTTCTATTTGGCTGGAGACCAATCGGGGTGATTTGGTTATTGAAGGAGAAGAGCTGCATATTGCCCATTTGGATTTGGATGGTAAGGAATTAAAAGTTTGCGGGAAAATCAGCGGCGTTCGTTATGCTGTTAATACCAAAGACGGCAAGCGAGTCAAAGCTGCCGGGAAACATTTATTGGACCGCCTTTTGAAGTAGGTGGCAGATATGGAGCTTGTTCTCAGACAGTTATATGAGTTTATGATGGGCATGGTGTTAGGCGGCAGTTTGAGTTTCTTTTATGCCTGCTATCGTTTACAATTTCATGGTGGTCATTATTCTCGGCGGCAGTTGCTGGTGACAGATAGTCTCTGGTGGCTGTTTGCCGTTGTGGTTACGGTAGGCATTTTATTTTTCCTGGAGTGGGGCGCTCTTCGGGCGTTGTTCTTTCTCTGGCTTTTCCTGGGGTTTTCTTTGGGATATTCTTTTCTATGGCAACCTTTATTGCAAAAGGTTAGAGGGCTGTTTTCGGGGAAACCCAAGCCGCCCCATATTTCAGGACCGACCGGGATAGTTCCAGTTACCAAAGAACACAGCTTTTTGGAGAAGTCTTTTGATGTGGCGGCAACCGGCATTTATCGGGGGTATGCCTGTAGTAAACGCCGTTATGTTGAGACGAAAAAGCAAAATCAGGCAGCAGTTGAGAAGTGGAAAAAGCAGGTGAGTATGCAGCGGCAAAGGTTGAAACATCGGGTATTGCAGGCGCTTTGGCCTCAAAATAGAAAAGAGAATGAGACGGATATTCCCGAGGATTATCGAGATGAAGAATAAAGAGATATGGCATGGATAAGAGGAAATGGACGTATTTACCAAATATTGACATTTCCTTTTGCTAATTTGTGCATATCTTGTACTTGATTTGTCCACAAGATGTGGATATAATGTGGATAAGGGAATGAGAGTTTGGGATAATTTTTGATTTCTTTGGGATAGTATTCTCTTTTTGGGGGATTTGCCTGGTAGGAAGGGGTGATTACAAATGCAGATGGAAATCCGCGGTGCGGAGAAGCTGAGCTTTCGTGAAAAGCAAGTTGTGACATTGAAAGAAATGGGCAAGTCTGCAGAGGTAATCGCCAAGATGTTAAAAATCAGCGCCAGCTCTGTGGCAACTCTTTACAATCGGGCAAGAACCAAAGGATATGAAGTAGTTATTGTCATTCCGGGTGCAGTTCTTGATATGGCAGAAATGGAGGAGGATGAAGATGAGACAGCATTATCATGAAGAAACTGACCATAAGTTATCTGAAACTTCCCAACTTAACCCATTGTCTCAACCGTCTGCCGGAACACGTCGTAGGAGCGTGCGGAAACGGAGAACCTTTTCCCTGGGCAAGTTATGCATTGTTAGCGTCATTGGCTTTTGTTGTCTGCAATTTGGCAAGCAATTTGTTCAATTTCAGCAGATACAGGCGGAGGTCGCATATTTCGAGCAGGTGAAACAAGATAAACTGGACCGGCAAAAGGAGTTGGAAGAAACCAAAGCTCTTTTAGATGACCCGTCTTATATTGAACGGGTTGCCAGAGAACACCTGGGATTTGTCTATGATGGGGAAACGCTGGTATTGCCGGGGGAGACCGTTGACGACGATATTCCCGAATATAATCCCAATATTAAAGCAGGGGATTTGCATTAAGATAATTGACAAAACAGAGATGTCCAGAATATAATAAATGAAAGTAAAATTGAAAACACTGGAGGTAGGGTTATTCTCATGGATTTGACCGTTGGAAGCGTTGTGGATGGGGTAGTGACCGGCATTACCAAGTTTGGCGCTTTTGTAGAAATTGCGCCGGGGGTAACGGGTCTGGTACACATTTCAGAGGTAGCTGACGCATATGTGAAAGAAGTGAGCGATTTTCTGAAAGAAAAAGATGCGGTAAAGGTAAAAATCGTTAGTGTTGGCGATAATGGTAAGATTGGTCTTTCCATTAAGCAGGCGTTGCCGCCTAAGCCGAGGGTGGTTTCATCCCCGCAGCCGGTGTTCTCAGCTCCAAAACAAAGAGATGAGATACCTTTTGAAGATAAGCTGGCAAAGTTTATGAAGGACAGCAACGACCGTTTGGTAGATTTAAAACGACATCAGGACGGACGGAAAGGTCGTTAAGTCGTTAAAATGAGGCGTTCCCTTGTTAAAGGGACGCCTTTTTCACAACAGAGAGGAGGCGGCGTTATGCGCGCGGCAATTGATATTGGGTCTAATACGGTGCATTTATTGGTAGGAGAGGTAACCGACGGAAAAGTGGATGTGGCTTTACAGGTAGTGCGGACAACTCGTCTGGGGGAAGGCTGCAAAAACCGAGTGCTGTTAGATATTTCTATGGAACGGACGGTTAATGCCCTTGCTGATTTTCAGGAAATATTGCAGGAGTATGGCGTAACAGAACCGCCGAAAATTGCAGCCACCAGCGCCATCCGAGAAGCGAAAAATGCCGAGGTATTGCTGGAACGAATTGGCGCGAAAACAGACTGGCAGGTAAGGGTTGTTTCCGGGGAGGAAGAAGCGGCGCTTAGTTTCTGTGGGGCGACTTCTCTTCTCAGTAGTGGGACAGAAATGCCGTTGGTAGTAGATATTGGCGGTGGCAGTACGGAATTTATTTGCCAGGGCAAAGAAGGGCTTTTTGCGGAAAGTATTCCGTTAGGTATTGTTCGTGTTGCGCAAGAAGGGTTGGACCAAGAGACTATTCGAGAGCGAGTTGCTGCTGTTCGGGATAAAATCATGAGGGAATGTGGCGCGTTGCCCGGAGAAATCATTGCGGTAGGCGGTACGGCTACCGATGTATCTGCCGCTTTGTTGGGGATTCATAATTATTCTCGGGAAAAGGTTCACGGTTACCGATTAACTAAGGACGCCTTAGCCGTCTTCCAGGAGGAGCTAGCTCCGCTAACAGGCGGAGAGCGACGGGAGAAATATCCGATTTTAGGGGAACGGGCGGAAATCATCATTGGCGGGCTAAATATCCTGCTGACGATTTTGGACCAGTTTGGTAGTGAGCAATTTACGGTCAGTGATGCCGGGATTTTAGACGGGCTGTTGCTGGAATAGATAAGATATAGATGCGATATTGCTATGATGAAAAAGATTCTTTGTGTGAAAATTTCAAAGAATCTTTTTTATTTGCAAAAAATGGTTCTGATTTAAAAAGAAACAGATATAGTAATAGATAGAGATTGTCTTTAGGTCGTGGAAAATCATATGGGAGCAAAGAAAAGAGGGTGGCGGGGATAAGCACCCATTGAGGCAGAATCACATAAGATGATTCCATAATATATCGTTTGAGGTGATTTTGTGGGTGACGCCAATATTTCTCAACCTATTTCTCAACATTTACCTGTTTATGTGGTTATCATGGCAGGGGGCGCAGGTACGCGGTTTTGGCCTCAGAGCAGATTGGCAAAACCAAAGCAGTTTCTGAATTTGTGGGGAGAAGAAAGTATTTTAGCGGCAACGGTGCGGCGGGCGTTGCTTCTCACCAGCCCGGAACGGTGTCTTATTATGACAGAAGAGCTTTATGGGGATATTGTAAAAGAAATTGTTCCTCATATTCCTGCCGAAAATATTATTTGCGAACCGGTGAACCGGGACACGGCACCTTGCCTGGGGTTAGCTGCTATGAAAATCCAGGAGCGTTGTGAAAACGCCATTATGATTGTGTTGCCCTCTGACCATTATATCGAAGATGAAGAGGCATTTGTTCGCACCTTGCAGCGGGCGGCAAATTGGGCGGCGCATCATTCGGATTTGACCACCGTTGGCATTAAGCCTTCCGCCCCTCAAACAGCGTATGGATATTTAGATTGCGGCAAGGCAAAGGGCAAAGGCGTCTATGAAGTCAAGAAGTTTTTAGAAAAACCTTCTTTGCCTTTGGCAAAACAATTTGTCAGCGGCGGCAATTATTTATGGAATAGTGGTATTTTCATCTGGCAGACGGTTGTGCTGCTGGCGGCAATGAAAGAGCATTTGCCGGAGCTGGGGGCGCTTCTTTCTAACTGGCAGCAAATCGAAAATCAATCTCAGCGCAACGCTATGCTGCAATTGGAATATGTCTTAGCGCCGAAAATCTCTATTGATTACGGTATTATGGAAAAGGCAATCAATGTGGCAGTGGTGCCTGCTGATTTTTGTTGGGACGATGTAGGCAGCTGGCAGGCGTTGGAGAAATATCTACCCAAAGATGAAAAAGCCAATTCTCTGGCAGATAACGGCAGACATGTGGGCATTGATACCAAGCGGTGTATCATCTCCGTGGATAAGGGGTTGGTGGCCACTATTGGCTTAGAGGATATGGTTATTGTGCGTCAGGGAGATATTTTGCTCATCGCGCCCAGGGAACGAGACCAAGAAGTGAAAAAAATGGTACAAAAATTAGCCGCCTTGGGGCTGGAGGAATATCTTTAGAAGAATATCTTTAATGGTTGGAAAATAAGCAGACGAAAAAACGAGGTGAGTGGGGCGTGTCTTGGCAAGAGGAATTATGGCAGGTTTTAACGACGGATTATCACTTGGAGCCGCGGCTTTTAGAGCAATATGATACGGTATATCGTCTTTATACGGCGAACGGTATCTATGCCATTAAGGAAGTCAAATACCCGAAAGAAGAATTTGCTTATATTTTTGCGGCGACGGAACATCTGCGGGCAAACGGCTTTTCTCATATTAACTATATGTTGCTCAATGTTGAGGGGACGCCCTGTTTTACCTTGGGAGAAAAAAAATATTTCATCGCGCCTTGGTTGCCCGGCAGACAGCTGGACTACACGGTGCAATCTGATGTGGTTGCGGCGGCAACAACTCTTGGCAAACTCCATGGCGCATCAACAGGCTTTACGCCGCCTTATTTCAAGGGACGTGTCAAATGGGGTGAGTTAATAGAAAATTTTAAGACAAAACTGACTCAAATGGAGAGCTGGCAGACGCGCTTTACAGGGACTGCTTTTTCTCGGGAATATGCAAAGGCGTTGCCTGAGATGATGGCTTTAGGACGGGAGGTTCTTACCCGGCTTACCCCTGTTTACGGAGATTTTAACAGGGCGGAGGAGCAGTGGAGCGGTTTTTGTCATCATGACTATGCGCCTCATAACATTGTCTTATCGCCGGAAGGCGTAGGGCAGGTCATTGATTTTGATTATTGCATTAGTGATACGGCTGTTCATGATTTGGCAAGTCTCATGTGCCGCATCATGAAGAAAAATGAATTTCGGGAGGATTTATCCCTTCTTGCTTGGCAGGAATATCAGAAGGAGCGGCTTTTGCCTAAAGGAGCAAAGGAAGTCACCGTTGCCTTTCTGTTGTTTCCCCAAGAGTTTTGGCAGTGCGGATTTACTTACTTTGTAGAGCAAAACCGTCCTGAGACAAAAATGGAAAAACGGCTGCAGGGGGTCTTGGAAACGGCGGCGGCAAAGGAAAAGGCAGTGCGTAATCTGGCAAAATGGATATAGGGATAAAAGTATCTTTCCGGTAAAAGGAGTGAACAGCGTGGAAATCGGCATTGACAGCAGAGCGGCTATTTGGTATCGGGGTACGGGGATTGGTACCTATACCTATCAGCTTATCCGCAATATTTATTTGATAGATAAAAAAAATCAGTATCACTTCTTTTTGCCCAATGAGAAATTTCAGGGAACAGACCCTTTAAACAGTGGTGTTTTTCAGAGTATTTCTCAAACCAAGGATAAATTTTGGGAGACGGTGGAAGACAACCAGATTGTCCCTGAAGGTATGGATTTATATCATGTGCCCCAAAACGGACTGGGATTGCCGCAGAAAAAGACTTGCCCCTGGGTGGTAACCATACATGATTTGATTCCCTATCTCTTACCAGAGACAGTAGGTCCTGCTTATTTAGAAATTTTTAAAAAACAAATGCCTGACATTATTGAGAAAGCCGACCATATTATCACCGTGTCCAATCACTCCAAAAAGGACTTGGTGGAGTGTCTTCATGCAGATGAGAAAAAAATCTCTGTCATTTATGAAGCGCCGGAGTCTACCTATAAACCAATTCAGAAACGGGTTGCGCAAGCCAGGGTAGCAAATAAATACGGCATTGACGGTCCTTTTATCTTGTATCTGGGGGGCTTTAGCCCGCGGAAAAATCTTCAGGGGCTTATTGACGCTTTTGCTAAAATGAATGGGGATTTGCCTACACCCCATAAACTGGTGATTTTTGGTCGTCATTCGCCCAATTATCAGAATGTAGCCGCTTATGTAGAGAAGCAGGGTTTCGGGGATAAGGTGTTGTTTCCTGGGTTTGCGCCTATGCAGGATTTGATTTTTCTCTATAACGCCGCTAGTCTTTTTGTTTATCCTTCTCTTTATGAGGGGTTTGGTCTCCCGCCTCTGGAGGCTCTTGCTTGTGGCACGCCAACGGTGGTGAGTAATATTTCCTCTCTTCCTGAGGTGGTGGGAGACGGCGCTATTCTCATCGACCCATATAGCCGAGATAGCCTGGCGGAGGGGATTTTTAAAGGATTAACGGATTTGCCTTATCAGGAGCAACTGGTGAAAAAAGGTTTAAAGCGGGCGGAGGAATTCTCTTGGACCAAGACCGCCGCGCAAACCATCAAAATCTACCAGCAGCTTGCGGTGAAACAGTAAAACATCATCATTTTTTGGTGGTGTTTTTCTTGTCTTTCTAAGCAGATAAAGGAAAATAGTAGTTGCAATCTTACCTGCAATCTATTACAATTTTAAAGTATAAAGATAAATTTTTTTAGAAGGGTGGCTTGCTTATGTTAGATCCTCGCGAATACAAAGATTGGCAGATTGCAGAAGAAGCAGAAAAAAACATGCCCACGCCTGAACAATGGCAGCAAAAATTAGGTTTGGAAAAGGACGAAGTCATTCCTTACGGAAAGGTTGCAAAGCTGGATTTCCTGAAAATCATGGACCGCTTAAAAGACCGTCCCGATGGAAAATACATCGAAGTAACCGCCATTACGCCAACGCCTTTAGGGGAAGGCAAGTCAACCACTTCACTTGGACTCATGCAGGGATTAGGCTATTTAGGAGAGAACGTAGGGGGCTGTCTTCGTCAGCCTTCCGGCGGTCCTACTATGAATATTAAAGGGACGGCTGCCGGCGGTGGTAACGCGCTCCTTATTCCTATGACAGAGTTTTCTCTGGGACTTACCGGGGATATTAACGACATCGCCAATGCCCACAACTTAGGTATGGTAGCGCTCAATGCTCGGATGCAGCACGAATATAACTATGATGATGAAACCCTTGCCAAAAGAGGCTTAAAACGGTTAGACATCGACGCAAGACGGGTGGAATTTAACTGGGTAATCGACTTTGCCGCTCAATGTCTCCGTAATATCAATATCGGTATCGGTGGTATGAGAGACGGCTTTATGATGAGTTCCCGTTTTGCTATCACCGTAAGCTCCGAGCTGATGGCAATCCTGGCTGTCGCTACAGACTTGCAGGATTTGCGGAATAGAATCGACCATATGATTTTGGCCTATGATAAAAAAGGCAACCCGGTAACAGCGGGAGACTTGGAAGTGGCAGGGGCAATGACCGCTTGGATGCGGAACACCATCAACCCGACTCTTTGCTCTACTGTAGAACACCAGCCATGCTTGGTTCATGCCGGTCCGTTCGCAAATATTGCCATTGGTCAATCCTCCATTATCGGGGATAGACTGGGTCTGAAGATGTTTGATTATCATGTAACGGAAAGCGGTTTTGCTGCCGACATCGGCTTTGAAAAATTCTGGAATGTAAAATGCCGCTTAAGCGGACTGAAGCCAAACGTTAGTGTAATTGTTGCGACCATTCGCGCTCTTAAAATGCATGGCGGCGGTCCTCAAGTAACACCGGGAAGACCTATCCCCGAAGAATACACCAAACAAAATATCGGTCTTGTGGAAAAAGGCTTGGAAAACTTATTGCACCACATCGAAGTGGTGAAAAAATCCGGCATTAAGCCTGTGGTTTGCTTAAACGGTTTTTATGGCGATACCAAAGAAGAAATCCAAACGGTACGCAGCGCCGTAGAAGCGGCAGGGGCAAGATTTGCCTTCTCCGAACACTGGTTAAAAGGCGGCGAAGGCGCAGTGGAATTAGCCGAAGCTGTCAAAGAAAGCTGCAAAGAACCAGTTGATTTCAAATTCTTATATCCTGACGATATGCCTCTTAGAGAAAAAGTGGAAAAAATCGCAAAAGAAGTGTATGGTGCAGATGGGGTGGACTGGTCTCCTCTTGCCTTGGAAAAAGCAAAACGGTTTGAAGCCGACCCTGCTTATGCCAACTTTAGCGTGATGATGGTAAAAACCCACTTGAGTTTGAGCCATGACCCCACATTGAAGGGTGTACCGACCGGTTGGCGGCTGCCTGTTCGAGACTTGTTGATTTATGGCGGGGCTAGATTTATCTGTCCGATGGCGGGGGATATTACCTTAATGCCCGGCACCGGCTCTGACCCGGCATACCGCCGCATTGATGTGGATTGCCAGACAGGAAAAGTAAAAGGCCTATTCTAAAGATAGCGAAAGATAAAATAGATAAAGAGAGCGAGTCGCAAGCCCCGCTCTCTTTTTGTAAGGAGGATTTTTATGGAAGAAATGATGAACGGCTCCTGTCGCGATTTCATCGGCGCGTTATCTGCTGCTCAGCCTGTGCCGGGCGGCGGGGGCGCGGCTGCATTTGGCGGCGCATTAGGGGTTGCACTCACCAATATGTTGGCAAACTACACCATTGGTAAAAAGAAATATGCGGATGTAGAGCCGGAAGTAAAAACGCTTTTGGAACGGAGCATGACTATTCAGGAGCGGTTGCTTACTCTGGTGCAGGAGGACGCTCTTTGTTTTGAACCCCTTTCTCGCTGTTATGGGTTGCCTGCTGCCACGGAAGAGGAAAAAGTCTACAAGAAGGAAATGCTCAGCAGTGAAAGCAAAAATGCCTGCGCTGTGCCTTATGAGGTAGCTATTCTTGCCGTGGAAGCATTGGAAATCAGCAGTAGACTAGCGGAAATTGGCAGTCGTCTGGTGCTCTCTGATGTAGGCTGTGGGGCGGCATTTTTGCGGGCGGCGTTAGAATCTGCTTGGCTTAATGTGTTTATCAACCTGGGTACGGTTACGGAAGAAGATTGGGTTCAGGAAAAGCGGCGGTCCATTGATGCGCTTTTAGCCAAAGGGCGTACGCTGGCTGATTGTTGCTATAAACTGGTACAGGAAAAAATCCAATAATCTAATACAAAAGGAGCATGTCGCAAAGCGGCATGCTCCTTTTGTATTACTTAAAATAGATGAGGTCGGGTAAATTGTCTCGGTAATATTGATAAATTTGTTTTGTCTGTTCCATGGTTGTTTCATCCAGGTCAATTTCCGGATGTTCCTTAGCAAAGTCTTGCAGATATCTGTCCAAATCAGTATAGAGAAAGGGACTGATTTCATAGCAGACATAGGTGTCGTCTGTGTAGACTTCATAGGGGGCAAGCTGGTCAAAGGGAACGATTTGTCCATAGATGAAAGCGTAATCCTGTGCAGAAGCAGCATCTTTTTCGTAAGTTAACAGGAAGAAAAGAGGCAGGTCTGTAAAAGTATTCTGATATTTTGTTAGGGGCAGGTTGGCAGAAAGAACCAGAGCATGTTCTCCTTCGGTGGCTAAGAGTTTGAAACGGCTATCTGTGCTGTGCCACTGCATAGTGATGCGCTGATCTTCTTCTGTTGGCGAATCCTTGATGTGGAGATAGGGGGCGGTGGTATCCATGCGGTTGCCTGGGCGAACAGGAGAAACAGAAGGGATAATGTTGCCGTCAATATCACCAAACAGCTTGCTGTAAGCTTCCTCATAAGCGGCGTTGAGCTTTCGTCTTTCTTCGGTATCGGTAGAATCTCCTTCAAAGTAAAAGCGAAGGCTTTTTGGGATTTTCTCGAAAAGGTCGGTTTCTATTTGATTGTTTACTGACGGAGTTTGGGGCGTTGTGTAGATATTTTCTGCAAAGGCAATGCTGCACATCCAGTCTTGCCCGAAGATAAAGTTGTTGTTGGTCAGCACCAGATAATAGCTGTCGTCGGTAAGGGGCTGTTCCAGCAGGGCAATGTCATAGGCGGATGATAAATCAATGGTCATGGTTTCCTCTCCATGAGGCGGAATTTCCGTGTTTGTGAAGGTAATATCTTGGGAATGAGGTGGGATTTCTTCTCCGCTGTTCCATTTCATCAGCTTTAATTTCGGTTGAAAATGCAGGTCTTTATCGGATTGATTTTCTACGGTAACGGTAACAATGCCATTTCCTTGGTAGACGGCGCCTATGGCTAATTCGTCTCCTGCCAAGCCGGAAAATTGCTGAAAACCGAAGGCGGTAAGACTGACGCCGCAAAGTAAGACGGTCGTGAGTAAAACCATGGCTTTGCCATAGGGGCGGCGGCATTTTTTGGTATTTAGATGAACACCGGTTTCTCTTTGAAAGTGTTCCTTGATATGCATGAGATTTTCCGATTGAAAGCGATTCATAGTAAGACCTCCTTTTGGTCGGCAAGGGTTTGTCGTAGCTTTTGTTTGGCGCGATAGAGGATATTTTCTACTCGTTTAACGGGCATATCCAGCGCCAGCGCAATCGTTCGGGGCTTTTGTTCGTAATAATAGCGCCTGGTGAGAATATCCCGTTCCTCTTCTTTTAATAGGCAGAACGCAGGGAGGAGCAAGTCCTTTCTTCTATCGTTCTCCAAATTTTCCGTCAGGTCTAACTGTTGCAGAAAGATGGTTTCGTTTAATGGTAATTCTTGGTACTTGCATAATTTTCGATAGCGATTGATTGCTCTGCTTCTGGTAATAACGGAAAGCCAAACCTTAAGCTTGCCTTTTTCAGGGTTATATTTTTCTGCATTTTGCCAGAGATAGATAAAAACGTCTGCTACACATTCTTCGACATCTTGGACTGTGCCTACTTTTTCCAGTACGGCGTCGGCAATGGTCCAGAGCAGGCGGGCATATTGATTGACGACAAGGTTCATGGCGGCTTCTTCGCCGTTTTGGATTTTTTCTATGATTTTAGCGTCCTGCAATCGCTTCACCTCTCTTTTCTGTTGGGATTAACGAATCGATTCTCTTATAGTACACAAAAAATGATTAAAACACTTTTATTTTATCTAATTTGTTGCAAAAAATAAAAGAGCGTAACAGAATTTGTTACGCTCTTTTATGATGAAATGGTGATAAAAATAGTGATAAAAGTCTATTAGAGTTATTTATTCTAAGTTAAGGTGTTTTTGTAAAATATAATTTGTTCCGGCAAAGAACGCCAGATTTAAGGCAAACACCACGGCAATCATCATAGATAAGGAGTTGTTGAGATTGCTAATACCACCGGAAAAAAGCATATGGGGATAATAAGTCTGGGTAATAAAGCCCATACTTTTAATCATGATGATTTGATTAACAATATAAAGCAGGATAAAAGCGCCGAAAGAGGCCAGCTTTTTGTGGCGGCACACCATAGGCAGTTGTCCTGTGGCAAGGGATAAATAGACCATGAGGATGAAGCTGCTAAGGGTAAGAAGGCTCAGCAGGAAGGATTGGGTCAGCGTCCAGTAATAAACGCCGGGAATGGTGGCAAGAAGGTCGAAGAAGGAAGGTAGGAAGTCGGTGAAAATATCTGCCCAAAAGGAAAACGTCAAAATGCTTGCGGCAGAAAACAGCAGGTAAAAGGCAAACATGCCTACGAATATGCTGCCAATAGACCAAACCATAGCGCACAATAGCTTGGATAAAATCAATTGATAAGTTTTGACAGGCAATGTCATCATTAGGTAGCCTTCGTCCTGCAAGAGATTTTTGGTGAAGCGCTGAATCAAGGTGAGAACA
>CATIYQ010000089.1 GCA_949739465.1 uncultured Peptococcaceae bacterium
CGCGGGGTGAAAATAACGGCGCTGTTTAATTCATAATCCAAGTCCATGGTTCGTCCAAAATAAAAATCTTCTGTTTTTATAGCCAGGCTGGTACACATAGGGAAGAAACTCCTTTTCATTTGCTCCGTTTAGTGTTAAAATATTTCCCAATAGAAAAAAGTGTGCTTGACCAATGAGAAATGAGTAGATGTAAAATATTGGAGGACCAGCGATGGAAATAAGAATTAGGGCTTATACTGAAACAGACTTACCGCAAATGATTGCTATCTGGAATGAGGTGGTGGAGGAAGGAAACGCTTTCCCTCAGGAAGAACTATTAACAGCCAATACCGGAAAAGCATTTTTTGCTGAACAAACCTATTGTGGCGTAGCAGTGGATGCTGATACAGGGTGTATTTGCGGACTGTATATTTTACATCCTAATAATGTAGGTCGCTGTGGACATATTTGTAATGCCAGCTATGCCGTATCCAAGGAAAGCAGGGGATTGCATGTCGGTGAAAAGTTAGTGTTGGATTGTTTAGAACAGGGAAAACGCCATGGTTTTGGCGTGTTGCAATTTAATGCAGTGGTAGCGGCGAACATTCCTGCTCGCCATCTTTATGAAAGGCTAGGTTTTATCCAGCTGGGCACTATTCCCAATGGCTTCCGTATGAAGGACGGACATTATGAAGATATTTGTCCCTATTATCATGAATTATAAAAGAAAAAGCAGCTATCTACCGATAGCTGCTTTTTCTTTAAAAGTTTTCGTTAATGAAATTCTGGGTTTTGGGAAAGAGTCTTTCTAAAAATTGGATTTGGTTTTCTACTCCTGTCAGTTCCTCTCGGCGTATTAAGTCCATAGCGGAAGCTTGTCCCATAACAAGACGGGTGAGGGTGGCAATAGAAAGGCTGCAATAGGCGTTGGGACAATGGTTTAGTTTTCTTACTGCTGCGATACCTTGGTTTATTTCTAAGGAAAAGATACCGTTGTTTTCGGCGATGATAGGGTCGGAGACGGCAAGACAGATTGCGCTGGTGAACCATTGGGGATAGTTAAGTTGGGATAAAAGCTTTTCTACAGAAAGAATCCGCGCCATCATGTGGGGGTGAAGGGTGCACTTTCCTTGCCAGCGGGGAATCTCTTCCAATAACCTGTCTCCCATAGGTGCAGACCAGATTAGTTTTTCTGCCTGGGTGCGGTGCGTGTAGACATATTGCCAAATTGCCAGATAATCTTCTTGGTTTTTATATGCCATTTCCAGGATTTCAAAGGCGTTTTCCGTTATGCGGTAGACCAGATATGCCGCTCCTTCGTTGTCACGGGAGAAAAAAGCGAAACGGCAACAGTCCATTTGCCAGTCGGCAAAGTGATGCTGCCAATCCTTTTCTTCGCGATAGGCGTAGCCATGAAGATGTTTGGTGTAAGCGGTATAGATTTCCTCGAAGAGATACCAATGTTCTTCCGGTTGAGGGAGTAAGGCGATGTGGTAATCCTGAGAAGGTGAATTTTTCCGGAGAAAATCACCAATCTCGGATAGCTCCAGCTGATAATCTGCTCGATAGTGGGTATAAATAAAGTCATAAGGACGATAAAGCAAATTGTTGACGGGTAATAAAAAGGCAAGAGGGATACCGTCCGCCGCCAGCTGTATGAGGGTCGTGGGGAAGAGGCGGCGGAAATAGCCTTCGCCGCGGTAAGCAGGATGGCTGCAAACGCCTACCAGATAGGCGGCAGGTATTTGTTGTCCTCGAACACATAGCCTATAAGGGTTCGCTTGCATGGCGGCGGCAATGATGCCTTGCTGGGGTTCTTGCAGGATATAGGTATATTCCGGTTTATAATATTCCCGAAAATACCATTGGACAAATGTTTCGCTATCGGAAAAGCAATAACGCCACAGGTTCATCAGTTCTTCTTTTTGTAGTTGGTTTGGGTGAAGAGATTGATTTGTCATGGTTTTACACCTCGGGAATATGGTTATTGGTTTGGCGTGGCGGTATATTTCATCTCCAGCCAAGCGGGCTTATAGTCTTTTTTTGCCTTTTTCAGTCCCGGCAGACCCAGGTCTTCTGCTCGGTTGACCAGAAGGTAGCCCTGCCAGCATTTCTCTAAAAAGTATTTATTAAGCGCTGTGTAGATACCGTTAATATTAAGATTGCCTTTTTCAAAGTGAATGACCACCATGTCAGGGTTTAGCGGTTCGCCGATGGCGAATCCTTCTACCATGCCGTCGATGACAATACAGCAGCCGCTAAGTTCTAACTGAGTAAAATAATCCAAGGCTTTCATGATAGCGGCTTTTTCCTCGATTAAGGTAGACTGATCTTTTTCCGGGTGGTGTTCATACCAGCCCTCCGCGTGTTTCTTGCAAGCGGGGAGCAGTTCTTTGGTGAGCGGTAAAAACTGATAGGTCGGATTTTCATTTTCAAAGTGGCGGATATGATTGCGTTTGCCGTTAAAGGAACGACCTCTAAGATGAGTGAGGGTGTCCACATAATAAATATAGTTTGCCAAATCTCGGTTGGCTTGAAAATGAAATTCTTTTTTCAGACAGCGGAGCATAGCGTCTCTATCTTGCTCGGTGATTTCCTCGAAGATGGGCGTAATATCTGCTTCCCGGCAATAGGAGAGGATTTCCGAAACTGCTGCGGCATAGATGGCTTGCTGTTGGGCTGAGGGGATTTCCCCTGTTTTTAAGATAGGCGGGAAAAATTTTGTAACTCCTTGATAGCAGCTCTTAATGTAAAGAACATGGTTTTTTTCCGCCCAGGTGAAGCCATAAGATTCCTGCCAGATAAACAAGGTGGTAAATAAATATTCCAGTGTGTTGTAGTGGTGGTCTTGCAGATAGCTGTTGATGAGCGGTCTATGAGAGATTTCTACAGGGCGAAAGTCCCCCGGTTTCAGATTTCTCTCATGTTGGGGTGATAAACTATATTCCATAATAATTTTATAAACTCCTAAACTCTTTTTGTCGCAAAGAAAAGATTGATTTTTCCTGTTCACTATTATAATCTAAATTCTAAGAATAACAACTAGGTTTTTTTGAGGCGAAACCGGAAAAGAGGAAGTATGAATACCAATGGCATTGCATTTACCTTAGGACCCCTTACTGTGAAATGGTATGGGATTCTCATCGCCTCCGCTATGGCAATCGGGCTTTTTTTAGCGGCGAGAGAAGGGAAGAAAAAAGGTATTGTCTCTGATGATATTTTAGACGTGGGCTTATGGGTGTTGCCTGCCGCCGTTATCGGCGCAAGAATTTATTATGTGTTGTTTTCCTGGGATTATTATAGCGCGCACCCGGGGGAAATCATCAAAATCTGGCATGGCGGTATGGCCATTCACGGTGGGCTTATCGGTGCAATTCTTGCGGGCATTCTTTATGGAAAGCTAAAGAAAAAGCCCTTTTGGCTCTTTGCTGATGTTGCCATGCCTTCGGTTGCCTTAGGGCAAGCCATTGGTCGCTGGGGCAATTTCTTTAACCAGGAGGCTTACGGCTATGAAACGGATTTGCCCTGGGCGATGTATATTGACGGGGCGTACCGCCACCCCACGTTTCTATATGAATCTATCTGGGATTTAGGCTTGTGTCTCTTGCTGCTTTGGTATCTCAATCGTCCCCCGCAAAGACAAGGGTATGTGTTGGCGCTTTATGCCTTTGGTTATTCCCTGGGACGGTTTTTCATCGAGCAGCTGCGGACGGATAGCTTGATGTTTGGTCCATTTCGCATGGCGATGGTGATTAGCGTGGCAGGTATGGCGGTGGGTGTTGCCATTTTCTTGTGGCAAAGAAACCATGGCAAGGACTATGCCTATTTGTTAAAAGAAAAAGTGAAATAAATAAATCATATAATCAGGAAAGAGGTGTTGGCGTGACGGAAACAAAGACAACCGCAATGAACACGCAAAAGCAAAATGAAAGAAAGCAATCAAAGGTAAACGAGCTTTTCTCAGAATTAAAGATTTCTGCTTTTCTGGTGCTATTGATTGCCGGCGCTATTAATGCTGTGGGGGTTACCATGTTTTTAGCGCCGGGGGGCTTGTATGACAGCGGCATTTCTGGCACTGCCATGCTTTTGTGGCAGTTGACGCCGGAGTCATTGACGCTGTCCTTTTTCCTCATTGTGTTGAATATTCCTCTTTTTGCTTTTGGGCTTAAAAAGCAAGGATTATCTTTTACGGTATATTCTATCTGGGCAGTATTCGTGTATTCTCTGGTGTCTTATTTGATAACCGATGTATTGCCTATTGATGTGACCCATGGTTCGCCTATTGCAGAGTATGATTTGATTCTCTGCGCTATCTTCGGCGGGTTAATCTCAGGGGTGGGCAGCGGGATTACCATCCGTTATGGCGGCGCTATCGACGGCATGGAGGTGCTGGCAGTTATCTTTGCCAAGAGGCTGGGCATGACGGTAGGCACTTTCGTTATGATGTATAATGTGGTGCTTTATGTGGTGATTGGCTTTATTTTCCAGAGCTGGATTGCGCCGTTGTATTCTATTATCACCTACGGCGTTGCCATTAAGGCGGTAGACTTTATTGTTGACGGTCTGGATAAAGCGAAATCCGCCATGATTGTTACCACCAAGGAGCAGGAAATGAGCGAGGCTCTTTCCGAAGCCTTTGGCAGCGGCATTACTCACATTGCCTCTAAAGGATTTTATTCCAATGAAGAGAAGACCATTATTTATTTTGTGGTTAACCGTTTCCAAGTAGGGCGGATGAAACGGTTGATTTCCGCCATTGACAGCAAAGCTTTTGTTACCATTTCCGAAGTGTCTGACGTGTTGGGCAGCAGCTTAAAGTCATAAAAAGCCTGTTTATAAAAAAGCCTGTTATGAAGAAATTCATAACAGGCTTTTTTTAGTTTTTCTTTTGGATTTTTGCCCAGGTGTCTTTAAGGGATACCACGCGGTTAAAGACGAGTTTCTCATCGGTGCTGTCGGGGTCTAGGGCAAAATACCCTTGCCGCAGGAACTGATAGCTTTGTTTTGGTTCTTTTGCTACCCATTGTTCCGTAACGGCGTTGGAGAGAACTGTAAGGGAGTCTTTGTTGACAAAGTCAGTGAAATCCTGTCCTTCCTCGGTGTCGTCAGGATTTTCCTTGGTGAAGAGGTGGTCGTAGAGTCGTACTTCTATTGGTTGACAAGTAGCGCAATCTACCCAGTGGAGGGTGGATTTTACTTTGCGGTTGGCAGTCTCTCCACCGGATTTGGAGGTGGGGTCGTAGGTGCAGCGTACTTCTGTAATGTTGCCGTTTTCATCGGTGATGACTTCTTCACATTTGATGATGTAGGCGTATTTTAACCGCGCTTCATTGCCGGGATAGAGACGGAAGAATTTCGGTACTGGTTCTGCCATAACGTCTTCTTGTTCGATGTAAATTTCTCTGGAGAAGGGAATTTCTTTTTGCCCGTCTTCCGGTTTTTCCGGGTTAATATCTCCGGTAAGCATTTCTGTTTTGCCTTCCGGATAATTGGTGATGACCAGTTTTACCGGGCGCAGCACTGTCATAGCCCGTGGGGCGTTGTAGTTGAGGTCTTCTCGGATACAGTGTTCTAAGAGAGCGATATCTACCATGCTGTTGGACTTTGCTACACCGATTTTCTGACAAAAATCCCGGATAGAGGCGGGGGTGTAGCCTCGTCTCCTAAGTCCTGAAATGGTAGGCATACGAGGGTCGTCCCAGCCGGAAACGAAGCCTTCCTCTACCAAGCGGCGCAGTTTCCGTTTGCTCATGACGGTGTAGGTGAGACCTAAACGGGCAAATTCGATTTGCCGCGGACGTGCTTCTAATATGCTATGCTCGATAATCCAGTTATAAAGAGGACGGTTGTTTTCAAATTCTAAGGTGCAGATAGAATGAGTGATATTTTCAATGGCGTCGGAGAGAGGGTGGGCATAGTCGTACATGGGATAAATGCACCATTCGTCTCCGGTGCGATGATGATGTTCATGTTGGATACGGTAGATAACCGGGTCTCTCATAACAATGTTAGGCGACGCCATATCGATTTTTGCTCGCAAAACCATAGCGCCGTCAGGATATTTGCCTGCCTTCATTTCTTCAAAGAGGCGGAGGTTTTCTTCAATGGGGCGGTCGCGGTAAGGACTGGGCGTACCCGATTGGGTCAAGGTGCCGCGGTATTTGCGCATTTCTTCTTGGGAAAGTTCGCAGACAAACGCCAAGCCTTCTTTGATAAGGTGAACGGCGTTTTCGTATAAGATGTGAAAATAGTCGGAGGTGTAATGCAAGCGGTCTTCCCAGTCGAAACCCAGCCACTTGACGTCTTCCATGATAGAGTCGATGTATTCGGTGTCTTCTTTTACCGGGTTGGTGTCGTCAAAACGCAGATTGCATAGTCCTTGATATTTGAGAGCCGTGCCAAAGTTTAGGCAGATAGACTTGGCGTGACCGATGTGGAGATAGCCGTTTGGCTCAGGGGGAAAACGAGTGTGGATTTGTCTTTTGTGTCCTTGTTCCAATTCCACGTCAATCTGGCTATGGATAAAGTTGCTGCTTTCTTCGGCAGCAGGATTGTTGTTATTTTCCAATGTATTCATTCCTTTGTTTTTATTTGGCTTTCTTTGATAGCATGGTCGGATTTTTTACAGAATATTCCTATTCTTTCATTTTACCGTTATCAGGTTTTTTCGTCAAGATAAGACCAGGGGGATTCTTGTCTTTTCCTTGGGGGAAGATGTATAATAGAAAATAGAATAGTAGGCTCTATGAGTGGATTTGAGAGAAAGGCAAAAGGAGTAAGGAAGATGAAACAAAAAGAAATTGGGATTATTGGTTACGGCTCCATGGGCAAAATGCTTGCTCAGGGCTTTTTACGTCATGGGGTAGCCGCGGAAGATATGGTGATAACAAATCGCCATGCAGAGAAAATGGCAGAGTTGCAGTCGACTTATCCTGCTGTGACAGCAACAGAAGATAATCGTGCGGCGGCAGCCTGCGCCCATGTTTTCTTATGTGTGGAACCCATGCAAATGGCAGGCGTTTTAGGTGAAATCAAAGATACGCTGACGGCGGATACGCACTTAATTACCATTGGCGGCGCTGGGGATATGGCAGCATACAGTCAGGCATTTGACGGGGCGATTAGCCGCGTTATTCCGACGCTCCTGGCCGAAATCGACCGGGGCTATGCTCTCGTCTCCCACAATGAAAAGGTTGACGAAAGAAATAAATCTTGGCTGGAAAAAAACCTTGCTCTTATGGGAAAAAACGTTGTATTGCCGGAGGAACAGCTGAAAACATTTATGCAGTTTACCAGCTGCGGTCCTGCCTTTATTGCCGCCTTATTTGAGCAGTGGCTTACCGCCGGAGAACAAGTATTACCAACAGAAGCGAAAGAAGTCCTTTTTGCCACGCTTCTGGAAACAGTAAGCGGCACGGTATCCCTCATGGAGAAAACCCGAATGTCTTTTGCTGAAATGATTGCCCGTGTTGCCACCAAAGGGGGCATTACGGAGCGAGGCGTACAGATATTAGAATCCGGGCTTGCGCCTGTCTTTGGAGAGCTGACCACGGCTTGCAATGACAGAAACGACATGGCGGCAGGAAAGGTTGCAGCGTCCATTGCTGAGATAAAATAAAAAGGGAGCGGCAGAATGAGGTTATTGCATACAGCTGATTGGCATTTGGGGAAGCCTCTGGAGGGAAATTCCCGTCTTACCGAGCAACAGCAGTTTTTAGAGGAGCTGACGGACATCATTGAGGAACGGCAAATTGACGTGTTAATCATAGCGGGAGACGTTTTTGACAGCGTCAATCCTCCTGCCGAAGCAGAAAAGCTGTTTTACCGTTATTTGCAGCGGTTTATCGGCGCGGGCTGCAAGGCGGTGGTCGCCATTGCCGGCAACCATGACCAGCCGGAGCGGATGGCTGCCGCTTGGGGCTTGGCGCAGGAGTTAGGTGTTTTTCTCATCGGTTTACCCAATCAATGTGAGAAATTCCGTCAAGGCATGGGGGAAGACGCTCCTGTAAAACTCTTGGATTGCGGAGAAAATTGGCTGAAACTGCGGCTTATTTCCAGCGGTGAAGATGTTGTTTTTACGGCTTTGCCTTATCTCTCTGAGGCACGGCTTAATGAAGTATTGTCTGCCAGCTTAGACGATGAACAGGAAATGCAGGCCAATTATTCTGCCCGTTTGGGAGAATTGTGGCGGCAGGCGGTGGCGGAAAGTCAAGATGGGGAAGCTGTCCAAATTGGCATGGGACATCTCTATGCCTTGGGCGGAGTGGGAAGCGGCAGTGAACGGCAAATCCAGGTAGGGGGCGCTCTCTCTGTCAATAAAGAGGATTTACCAAAGTTAGACTATATTGCGCTGGGGCATTTGCATGGGATGCAAAAGGTGCGGGGAGGCGCATACCCCAGCTATTATAGCGGCTCTCCTCTTGGTTATAGTTTTCGGGAGACCAAACAAGAAAAAGGCGTGTTGCTGGTAGATGCGGTAAAGGGACAGAACACGCAAGTAACCTTTCTGCCTTTAACAAGCGGCTATCCTTTAACGACAGCGGATTTTGCTGATTATAACGCTGCTCTTGCCTGGTGTGAAAACAGCGAGAATCACAATCAATGGGTGAACATCTCTATTGTGATGCAAACGCCCCTAACAGGATTGGAAATCAAAGCCTTGCGGCAAGCTCACCCGCGGCTGTTGGAAATCCGTCCTGTTTATGCCAATGAATCTCAGACCATAGAAGAAAAAGTCTTGCTTTCCAATTTATCGCTGACGGAAAAATTTTGCGGCTTTGTGCAAGCCCAGGAAGGCTGCCAGCCAGAACAGGAATTGGTAGATTTATTCTTATCTCTGGTTGAAGAAGGGGAGATGCAGGAGGTGACAGAGTAATGCGTCCTATTGTTTTACAGTTTTCCGGTCTACATAGCTATATGGAGGAGCAAACCATTGATTTTTCCGCTTTGGGTGCTTATGGGCTCTTTGGTATATTTGGTCCGACGGGAGCGGGTAAATCTACCATTTTAGACGCCATTACCCTGGCGCTCTATGGGAAAATCGTCCGCGCTGGCGGAAATCTCAACGGCATTATTCATTTACAGTGCGACAAAGCCCATGTGGCGTTGGAATTTTCTCTGGGGGAGACCGTCTATGTAGTGGAGCGGCTCTTGGAGCGGGATAAAAAAGATAAGGAAAAGACCAATACCAAGCAATGCCGTCTCTATGACAAAACCCACGATACTGTTCTTGCCGATAAAGCCAAACAGGTAGACGGATTGATTTTAGATTTGTTAGGCATTGGCATGGAAGACTTTTGTCGGGCGGTGGTGCTGCCTCAGGGGAAATTTCAGGAGTTTCTCACTTTGACGGGAAAAGACCGTGGAGAAATGCTGGAAAATATTTTCGGCTTGGAAAAATATGGCGATGGCTTGACAGCGAAAATTCTTCGCTGCAAAACCCAATTGGATATGACCTTAGCATCACTAAGGGGGGAGCTAATGGCGGTCTCCAGCTATACGGAGGAGGATAAGACGGTAATGGAGGCGCAGCTTCTTACTGTGCGGGGACAGACGAAAATCTTAGAGGGTGAAAAGCAAAAGGCGGAAGAAGTCTATCACCGCTGTGAACAATTAGAAAAACATGCCAAAGAGCTGCAAGAGACAGAGGCGCTGCTTTCTCAATTGGCGGCAGAACAGCCCCAAATAGACCGTTGGCAAGAAATTCTCGCCAAATTGCAGATTTTCCGTTCTTTGCTCCATAGCGTCAATCAGGCGGAGGCGCTGACAGCGCAGCTGGAGGAAGAAAGACCTGTTATCGCTCAGCAAAAAGCAACGTGGGAACAATGTGCCAAAGAGCTGGAACGTTTAGAGCAGCAGTCAGCTTCCCTGCCTACTTGGCAAGAGGAAGTGGAACGACTGGAAAAAACAGGAGCTGATTTAGCCCGTTTGCAGCCTGTTATGGAAGAGCTGGCGGAAATCGTGAAACAAGAGATGATGCTGGCAGCAGATAGCCGGGAAAAACAGACTCAAATGTCTCAGCTGACCCAAGCTGCCGAAGTGGAAAAAAAACAGATTGAAGGGTTAAAAGAGCAGATTGCGCAAAAAGAAAAAGAAAAAGCCGCTTTGCAAGAGCTGATTAGTCAGCGGGAATGGATTGCTCGGGGTATCGAACTGCAAAAAAATGACGAACTGCACAGAAAGAATATGGAGCGGGTGCGGGACGATTGTTTGCGCCATGGGAAAAAAATCAATGATTGCTATGCAGAAATCTGTCATCAGACCCAGCTGTTTTACGGTACGGTGGATAGGGCAATTCCCATTGCCGAAGAATCTGAAAAAAGCGGGATGCTGACGGAGGAGCAGTTAGCGGCTTATGAGGCGAAAATCAGTCGTTTGTGTTCTCTGGTAGAGGACCGTTTGCAGCAGGCGACTCAGGACCGAGAAACAGCGGAGCAAAAGGGGAAAGAGCTGGAGCAGCAATATTTGCGGCAGCAGTTGGCGCAGACCTTAATTCCCGGCGAACCTTGCCCTGTTTGCGGCAGCATCGACCACCCTATGCCGACGGTAACGGACGGTTGCGGGAAAGAGGAATGGGAGCGGCAGAAAGAACATCTGGACGCGTTGAGAAAAGACTATGAGGAGCATTTGCAATCTCAAGCGAAACTTGCCCAGCAAGGACAACAATTTGCGTCTCTGGCGGAGGAATATCGGACCGTTTATTTGCCGGCGTTTTGCAGTTGTGAGAAAGAATATCTGGTGGCAACAAACCAATGGCAGCAATGGGAGACGGACTTTGGTAAACGTCACCGCACGTTCTTTGCGGATGTTTGCCGACAGTTGGAAGAGGCAGATAAACAGTGGCTGGCAGTTACTCGAGAACAAGAGAAACTGAATCAGGATATGAAGTCTTATGAAGAAAGGTTGGATGAGAAGAGGGAGCAATACCGTAATCTGCAAAGCAGTTTAGAAAAGATTGCTGCTCAACGGGAATTAGGGGAAAAGCAAAAGGACCGCTATGAGAAACAAGTAACGTCTTGCTGTGAGCAATGGAATCTTCCTGTTGTGACGGAGCTCTCTCAGCTAACCGCTTTTTTGACTCAAATCGGGCGGCAGCTAGAAGAAAAAAAACAGCAGATAGCAATGCTTTTGCAAGGGAAAGAGACTGCGGCGGCAGCTTATCAAGAGGCGAATAATGCTTATCAAACCGGTCTGGCCGTGCAGACGGATCGAGAAAAAAACAGGAATCATTTAAGGGAACTGGTTATGCAAGCGGCAAAGGAAAAAGGCGTGATTACAGAGTCGGAAGCGCCTTGGCAAGAGATTATCCAAGGTATGGCTATGCTTGGACAGCAGGAATCAATAGAAAAAAACATTGCGCAATATCAAGAGAGAAAAACTGCCGCTCTGCAAAAGCAAACAGTTTTACAGGAAGCTTTATCCAAGGGGCATTATGAAGCGGGAGCTTGTGCCAAAGCCGCCGCTCAATATGAAGAAAAAAAGACGGCTTATGACCGGTCTTTAACGGCGGAAGCCGCTCTTGCTCAGCGATATGAGGATTGCCTGGCAATGCTGGAAAAGAGAAAAGAGCTGACGGCAGAATGCCGCGAAAAAGAAATCCAACTGGAGCGGCTCACCAGGCTGCAAAAGCTGTGCGCCGGGAAAAAGCTGATTAAATATCTATCTCAGGAATATTTAACGGATATGGCATACGAAGCCTCCCAGCTCTTGGAGGTCCTGACCAATCACCGTTATAGCTTAGAAGTGGTAGGCAAAGACGGTTTCAAAGAAAACTTCATCATGGCGGACGCTTATAACGGCGGGCAGTTACGTCCGGTGAAAAGTCTTTCCGGCGGGGAGACGTTCCTGGTGTCTTTGGCGTTGGCATTGGCGCTTTCCAATAAAATACAGTTAAAGGGTAAATACAGCTTGGATTTTTTCTTCTTAGATGAAGGATTCGGCACTTTAGATGAAGAAAAACTAGAAGTTGTATTATCAGTGCTAGAAAAGCTGCCTATAGGTAATAAAATGGTAGGTATTATCACCCATGTACCCGAACTGAAAACGAGACTTCCCCGTTTCCTGACGGTGTCTCCCGCAGCTCAGGGCAAAAGCAGTCAAATCCAACTGGGGATGAATTAACCTGAACGAAAGCGCAATAAAATGCATATGATAGCAAAAATAAAGGGCTGATAAGGAGGGGTGGCAATAACATGAGAAAAGAAAAAAACGTGATGATTGTCACACCGGATAAAAAATTATTTAAACAGGTTAGCGGTAGTCTTGCGCCGTTGGGTTATCGTGTGGCAGGGGAAGGTAAAGACGGCGCGGGGACGTTAAGGCTTGCACGCATGCTTTTGCCTCAGTTATTGGTGATAGACGACGATTTGCCGGACCAAAAAGGGTTGGCTATTGGGAAAATCTTGACCAAAGAACAGATTTGTCCTGTTATTGTCTTTAGCAGTAAATGGCACTATGGCGCGGAGTCCGGTCTGTCGGAAGATCTGCCGGTGGTACTGCCGAAACCACTGCAACAGGAAATGTTTTTGCAATTTGTTTTTTGCCTGGAGGCTGCCCATGAAAAAATTCTTCGCTTGGAAACAGAACAAGCAAAATTAAGGAAAGATTTAGAAAACAGGAAGATAATAGAATGCGCTAAAGGGATTCTTATGGGAGAGAGGGGCTGGACGGAGGCGTCTGCCTATCAATGGCTGCGCGGCGCAGCAATGGAGCGGATGCTGCCTCTGGCGACACTGGCGAAAGAAATCATTCTGCAATGGGAGAAAGAGAGGAAATAGAGATGCAGTTTACAAAAATGCACGGCTTAGGCAATGACTTTGTCATGGTTAATGGCTTTCGAGAGCATCTGCCTGCCGATTTATTGGGCTTTGCGAAAAAAATATGCCATCGCCGTTTGGGCGTAGGGGCAGACGGTTTGATTTTGCTCCTGCCTTCTGAAAAAGACACCTTGCGGATGCGTATTATTAATTCCGATGGTACAGAGGCAGAAATGTGCGGTAACGGTATTCGTTGCTTTGCCCTCTTTGCTAAAGAACAAGGATTGGTAACAGAAAATGTCTTTACCGTGGAGACACTGGGTGGTTCTATCGGCATTGAAATCAAAGAGGACAACCTGGTAGCGGTAGATATGGGACGCCCTGTCCTAGACGCCTCCCACATTCCTGTAGTCGGAGAAGGTGAAATCATTGCCCAACCTATTCA
>CATIYQ010000090.1 GCA_949739465.1 uncultured Peptococcaceae bacterium
ACCAGGCGCGATGACCAGGCTTACCCCGGGCGCTACCGTTTTTCCTTTGAGGATAGCCGCTACCGTCATCATGTCCGCATAAGAAGCGTTGGTGCAGCTGCCGATAGCCACTTGGTCTACTTTGAGCCCGGCAATTTTGCTGATTTCTATTACATTATCAGGGCTGTGAGGTTGGGCTACTAACGGTTCCAATTCCGATAAATCAATGGTGATTTCTTCGTCATATTCCGCGTCAGCGTCAGCCTTTAACTCTATCCATTGTTCTTCTCTGCCTTGAGCCTTGAGAAAAGCGCGGGTTACTTCATCACTAGGGAAGATAGAGGTGGTAGCCCCTAGTTCTGCCCCCATGTTAGTAATAGTCGCCCGTTGAGGTACGGAAAGGCTTGCCACGCCAGGACCGCCGTATTCCATGATTTTCCCTACGCCGCCTTTTACCGTCATCTTACGGAGAACAGCTAAAATAATATCTTTGGCTGTAACCCAAGGACCTAACTTTCCGACCAAGTTCACCTTGCAGATTTTCGGCATGATGAGATAATATGGACCACCGCCCATGGCTACGGCAACGTCTAAGCCCCCTGCGCCGATAGCCAGCATACCGATACCGCCGCCGGTAGGAGTGTGGCTGTCAGAGCCGAGTAAAGTCATACCAGGAGCGCCAAACCGTTCCAGCTGTACTTGGTGACAGATACCGTTCCCGGGACGGGAAAAGTATATACCGTGCTTGGACGTAACGGTCTGGATATATTTATGGTCGTCAGCATTTTCAAAGCCGGCTTGGAGCATATTGTGGTCGATGTACGCCACAGATTTCTTGGTCTTTACCTGGGGGATACCCATGGCTTCAAACTGTAAATAGGCCATGGTCCCAGTGGAATCTTGGGTCAGCGTTTGGTCAATGCGAATAGAGATTTCACTACCGGCAATCATTTTCCCGGATACCAAATGAGACTCAATAATTTTTCTTGCAATATTCACCCAAAATCACCTTTTTCTTTTTCTCTCAGATTATTTCTCTTGTTTCAGTTCTAATAATTCCGGTGTTAAGTCATGGATTAACTCTGCCAATTCCTCATCGCCAAAAGCAGTTACCCGCCCAGCATCATATTGCGTATCAATCCAGTCCTTCAGCACTGCCAAACGCGGGTCGCTCTTTTGCAGCGCTTGGTCAGATTGGTTAATGCCCAGGTAGTCATTGACCCAGTGAGCAATGCCTGCAAGACCAGAAGTCTGATTAATCGCAACGCCTACCGGACGGTTTAAGAGTTTTGCAGTATCAAAAATATTGTAGATTTCTTCGTCTTTTAAGAGACCGTCGGCGTGAATCCCCGCTTGGGTCACATTAAAGTTTTTCCCGACAAAAGGCGTTTGGGGCGGGATATCATAACCGATTTCTTTTTGATAGTAATCGGCGATTTCCGTAATCACCGTCATGTCCATACCGTTGTGCGTGCCCCGTAATTGAGCATATTCCATAAGCATACCTTCCAGCGGCGTGTTCCCCGTCCGCTCACCAATACCCAAGAGCGAACAGTTCACGCTGGACGCCCCATAGAGCCAAGCGAAGGTAGAGTTGGTCACCGCTTTATAGAAGTCGTTATGACCATGCCATTCCAAAAGCTCGCTTGGGAAACCTGCATGGTGTTTAAAACCGTAGATAATCCCCGGAACGCTCCGCGGCAACGCCGCCCCTGGATAAGGCACCCCATAGCCCATGGTATCGCAAGCCCGGATTTTAATGGGTACATGGCTTTCTTCCATGAGATTTCTTAATGCAATGGCAAAAGGCACAACAAAACCATAAAAATCTGCCCGGGTAATATCTTCAAAGTGGCAGCGCGGCTTCATGCCGATTTCGATGGCTTGGCGTACCACTTCCAGATAACCTTCCATAGCTTCTCTTCTGGTTTTCTTCAGCTTTTTGAAGATATGATAGTCAGAGCAGCTGACCAAAATACCGCATTCCTGCAAGCCCATATCTTTGGCAAGTTTAAAGTCGTTTTTGGTAGCACGAATCCAACCGGTGATTTCCGGAAAACGGAATCCCAGCTCCTGACATTTTCTTACGGCTTCTCTGTCCCGTTCGCTATATAAGAAAAATTCACATTGGCGAATAACGCCATTGGGACCGCTTAATTTATGCAGCAATTTAAACAAATGAACAATTTGTTCTACGGTATAAGGCGCACGAGATTGTTGCCCATCACGAAAGGTAGTATCTGTGAGCCAAATATTATCCGGTACGGACATCGGCACCTTTCTATGGTTAAAGGTGCATTTCGGTACGTCGTCATAAGGAAAAATATCCCGGAATAAATTAGGCTCGGCAACATCCTGCAAGCTGTATTTATACTGCGATTGTTCCAGCACGTTGGTTTTTCCGTTAAATTCAATCATTTTAACCCCTCCTTAACAATATAGTTAACGCCGTTTTGCAGCGTTTTTTAAATACATTTTTTCATCTCTAACCTTTGCCGCAGTGAAAATAACACAGAAACAACAAAGGCAAAATATCTTGGTTATTTTAAATAAGATAAAAATAAGGCATTTTTTCTATCATACCTGAAAAACCAGCTATCTGTCAACCTAAATACAAAGAATTCTATTTTTCGGGACGTATTATACAAAATACAAAATCCTGTATTTTTGCCCGAGCAAAGAATTTTCCTATTTTCTTTTTGTTTTTTCTATGATATACTCCAAAATAACACAAAATGCGGCTAAACACCTGAAAGGAGAACGCTTATGGAAATCGTCAACGCCATTGTGAAATGGATGGGAGATTTTGCCTGGGGACCTTTTTCTATCATATTTTTAGTTGGCACAGGCTTATATTTGTCCATTATCACCAAATTTGTTCAATTCCGTAAATTAGGCACATCTTTCAAATTATTATTCACCCATAGAGATACCAAGGAGGACGGAGACATTTCTCCCTTTTCCGCTTTGATGACTTCTCTTTCCGCCACCATCGGCACAGGGAATATTGTAGGCGTTTCCACCGCCATCGCCTCGGGCGGTCCAGGAGCGGTATTCTGGATGTGGGTGACAGCTCTTGTAGGCGGCGCCAGCAAATATACGGAAGCCCTTCTCGCTGTAAAATTCCGTGAAGTCAACGCCAAAGGCGAATACAGCGGCGGACCTATGTATTACATCCGTAACGGCATGGGCAAAGGCTGGGCTTGGCTTGCCGCACTCTTCGCCTTTTTCGGCTTCATGGCGTCTTTCGGTATCGGCAACTTAAGTCAATCCAACTCCGTTGCCAGTGCGGTACACGATACCTTTGGCATCGCCACTTGGATTACCGGTATCATCATTGCTGTTGCCACAGCTCTGGTTATCATCGGCGGTGTAAAATCTATCGGTCGCGTTTCTGATAAAATCGTTCCTTTCATGTCTGTGGCTTACATCATCGTGGCAGTAACCGCTATCATCATTAACTTCCATAAGTTACCGGAAGCCTTCTCCTGGATTTTTGGCAATGCCTTTACTGGACAGGCAGTAGGCGGTGGTCTTTTAGGCAGCGTTATTCGGTTCGGCGTCGCCCGCGGCGTCTTTTCCAACGAGGCGGGCATGGGAAGCGCCGCGATTGCCCATGGCGCAGCCGCCACCAACGACCCGGTCAAACAAGGTCTCATCGGTTCTCTGGGTTCTTTCATCGACTCTATCATCATTTGCTCTATGACTGCCCTCATCATCCTCACCTCCCCTGTGGTTAATATGGGTTCAGACGGTATCATGACATTACAGGCAGGAAACGGTATGACTTATCCCATTACCATGGCAGAAACTTTAGAAGCAGACGGCATCCAGTTCTTAGAAGGGGCGGAAATCACCAATGCCGCCATGAACTCCGCCATTCCCGGCTGGGGCGGCACCATTATTTCTATCGCCCTTATCTTCTTTGCCTACTCCACCATTTTAGGCTGGTACTACTATGGCTCTAAGTGCCTGGAATATTTAGCAGGACTAAAAGCCGTCGCCGTTTACAAATGGATTTTCGTCGCTTTTTGCTTATTAGGCGCGACCACCAAAATCGACTTGGTGTGGAATCTATCCGACGCCTTTAACGGGCTGATGGCGCTGCCAAACCTCGTCGCCATGTTAGCTCTCTCGCCTGTCGTCATCAAAATGACCAAAGAATATGATAAAAAGCAAAAGGAAAAAAATAAATAACCACGACAAACAAAAAAAGAGACTGTTCTTAAAAGAACAGTCTCTTTTTTGCATCAGTAATTTATTTCCGCATCATAATGTCCACAATGGCGGCGTTGGTATCCTTCATACCTTGATTAGAGAGATATTCCATATTTTCAAAGAGTTCTTTCATATCATAGGAGAGAATGCCGTCGCTGGAGGAAATCTCGCTGCCATGCATGGCAAGAAGAGCAGATAACACTGCCGAGGTAGAAGCCAGAGACACTTTGTTGGCGCAGCCTTCTTTAGCGCCGTCGCAAATCATCCCCGTAATGCTGCCCAGGACGTTACGCATGGCCCCCAGCATCTGAGAAGGTTTGCCGCCCAAGAGATAAACAATACCTACTGACGCGCCCAGACCGGAAGCCACCCCGCAGGCGCAGATAGGCGATAACGTGCCAATAAAGGATTTGGCATAGATGTTGATAACATTTGCCAATGCCAACGCCCGCAATTTCTTTTCCCGACAGCAACCGATTTTCTCTGCTGCAGCGTCTACCGTAAGGAATAAGGTAATGCCTTGATTGCCGCTGCCGGTGGCTGTCATCACGGGCATGTCCACGCCGGACATGCGAGCAAAGGAGGCGGAACCTGTAATGAGCGGCACAAAGGAGAGAAGCGAATCCTCCATAAGCGCGTGGTCCCGCATCTCCTGCAAAGACTTACCAAAGCGCAGCTGAGCGCCGCAACGGGCTACTTCCCGGTTCATGGCAACGCCTTCCTCCAGAAATTCGATTTTTTCCAGAGA
>CATIYQ010000091.1 GCA_949739465.1 uncultured Peptococcaceae bacterium
CAAATGATGGAACCAATCGCCTTCCCCGAAAAAGACTTGAATACCATTCCGGCAAAACCATGGGCGACCAACGGTCACAAAAACAAACGGGAACACAACATTGTCAATTCCCTGTGCTTAAAACCAGATGAATTGGAACAACAAGTTATCGCCCGCTTTGCCCGCTATGATGTGATTAAAGAAAGAGAGGCAAAAGCAGAAGAATACTTGGTAGATGATGCAGATATGGTCTTAGTCGCCTTCGGTGCAACAGCCAGAACCACCAGAAGCGCTGTAGACATGGCACGAGAAAAAGGCATTAAAGTGGGAATGATTCGCCCCATTACCTTGTGGCCCTTCCCGGAAAAAGCCATTCAAAAAGCAGCAAAAACTGCTCAATGTTTCTTAAGTGTAGAAATGAGCATGGGACAGATGATTGACGATATCAAGCTCGCCATCAGCTGTGCAAAACCCGTTCACTTCTATGGCAGAACCGGCGGCATGGTACCAATGCCCGTCGATATCCTGGCAAAAATCGAAGAATTAGCAAGGGGGTTGAAATAAATGACAGTTGTATATGAAAAACCTCAGGCTTTGAACGATATGGTCATGCACTATTGCCCCGGCTGTACCCATGGGATTATCCATAAACTAGTAGCGGAAGTTATCGACGAAATGGGCATCGAAGGGGACACCATTGGCATCGCCCCTGTGGGCTGCGCCGTAATGGCATATGAATATTTTAAATGCGATATGATTGAATCCCCCCACGGTCGTGCACCGGCGTTGGCAACAGGGGTAAAACGGTCATTACCAGAAAACTTTGTTTTCACCTATCAAGGGGATGGCGACCTTGCCGCCATCGGTGCAGCAGAAATCGTTCACGCTGCTACCCGCGGTGAGAAAATCACCGTTATTTTCGTGAATAATGCCATTTATGGCATGACCGGCGGACAGATGGCACCAACCACCCTGCCAGGGCAAGTAACGCAGACTTCTCCTTATGGCAGAAATGTGGAAACAGAAGGTTTCCCTATCCATGTGTGCGAAATGCTTTCTACTTTAGACGGCACCGCTTATGCAGAACGGGTGGCTGTCAATAGCATCCCTAACATCCGCAAAGCAAAAAAAGCCATTCGCCGCGCCTTTGACGCCCAGAAAAATAAAGAAGGGTTCTCCATCGTAGAAATCCTCTCCACCTGCCCTACTAACTGGGGCTTGTCTCCTGTAGACGCTTTAGGTTGGCTGGAAGAAAATATGCTGCCCTATTACCCATTAGGCGTATATAAAGATAAATCCGCAGAAGCTGCTGATAAGGAGGTAAAATAAGATGACAAACTATCATATTTTACTTGCCGGCTTTGGCGGACAAGGGATTTTATTCAGCGGCAAAGTTATTGCCAATGCAGGATTAGTAGAAGGCAAAGAAGTATCTTGGCTGCCTTCTTATGGACCAGAAATGCGTGGCGGCACTGCTAACTGCAGCGTTTGCCTTTCTGAAAAATCTATTGGCTCTCCTTTGGTTACCACCCCAGATATTTTAGTGGTGATGAACCAACCTTCTTATGAAAAATATATCGACGCAGTAGTTCCTGGCGGCAAAGTGTTTATCGACAGCACTTTAATCCAGGTCAATTGCACGAGAACAGATATTGATATTTATGAAGTACCATCTACACAAATGGCCAAACAACATAATATGACAGGTCTTGCCAATATTATCCTCATTGGTAAGTTGCTAAAAGAAACAGGTTTTGCCGCTGCCGAAAGTGTAGAAGCAGCCATTCGCAAATGCGTTTCTGCCCGCAAAGCCCATTTAGTAGATGTAAATATGAAGGCTATCCAATTAGGCATGAATGCCTAATGCTATGTTAAAGATGTAAAGAAATCGAGGTGCTTATATGACCAGTGAATTACAAGAGTTCGCCGGAAGACTTCGTTCTCTTCGGGAGTTATCAGATATCTCCGTAGAAGAAATGGCAGAAGTTTGCGGCGTAACGGTAGAAGAATATTTAAATTGTGAAGAAGGAAAACACGACTTCCCCTTCACCTTCATTTATAAAGCAGCCCAAAAGTTAGGCGTCGACATGGCGGATTTACTGACCGGGGAGGGTCCTCGTCTTTCCCTAATGTCCGTAGTAAGAGCCGGCGAAGGCGTGCAGATTAAACGGCAAAAGGGGTTAAATTATTTTAATTTAGGTTATCATTTTAAGAACCGTTATGCAGAGCCATTCTTGGTAGAGGGCAAATACGACCCAGAGCTGGATAATCAACCAGTACCGCTCGTGTATCATGAAGGCCAAGAGTTTGACTATGTGTTAAAAGGACATTTGCGCATCCGCGTCGACCAAAACGAAGTAGTACTCCACCCAGGAGACGCTATTTACTTTGACTCTGGTCATCCCCATGGCAATGTACCAACAGGCGGCGAAGACTGCTTATTTTTAGCTGTCGTTATCAAAGACATGGAAAATGAAGACAACAAGGAGTGATAACGCATGCGTCAAATATATAAAGAATTTGTAGAAGAATTATTTAATGACCGAGGCGAACTGGCGCGGTTCCATGTTACAGCCAATGAAGATTTCAATTTTGCCTATGATATCATCGACCGCTTGGCAGAACGAAGCCCGGAAAAACGAGCCATGGTATGGTGCAACGACCACGGCGAAGAAAAAGTTTTCACCTTCAAAGATATGAAGGAAAAAAGCGACGCCACCGCCGCATTTTTACAAGAATTGGGCGTGAAAAAAGGCGATAAGGTCATGCTCATCTTAAAGCGGCACTATGAGTTTTGGTTCACCATTTTAGCACTGCATAAATTAGGCGCGATTACCATTCCCGCTACCAACCAATTGCAGGAAAAAGATATTGTTTACCGCATTAACACCGCTAAAATTACCACTGTAGTCTGCACTGCTGACGGCGTTGTTTCCGATGCTGTAGACGAAGCCGCAAAACAATGCCCTACCTTAACCACAAAAGTTATCGTGCGCGGTAAAAAAGAC